>DUTS01000064.1 GCA_012841935.1 Clostridia bacterium | reverse complement strand
GTTTCCCAAGTGGAAAGTATTAAAATGATTGCCAAAAAACTGAGGGAATATCAGCCTGAATTTATAGTTTTGGATCCGGTGATGGTTTCTAAAACAGGATATACTCTTTTAAATCCAGAAGCGGCAGCTACTCTTATTAAAGAACTTTTACCTTTAGCTACAATAATAACACCTAATTTATATGAGGCGGAAATAATTAGTGATTTAAAAATTGAATCTTTAACAGCTATGGAAAAAGCGGCGAAAATGATTTATGAAATGGGACCACAAGCTGTTTTGGTGAAAGGGGGGCATTTAAAAGGAGAGCCTTTAGATGTTTTATTTACGAAAGCTAATTTTACTTATTATAAATCTCGTAGGATTGTCACTCGAAATACTCATGGTACCGGTTGTACGCTTTCAGCGGCCATTGCGGCCAATCTCGCTTTGGGTTTTAAGTTGGAACAGGCTGTAGAAAAAGCCAAGGCATATATTACTACAGCCATAAAATATTCCTTGGATCTTGGAGAAGGGGTTGGTCCGACTAACCATTTTTATGATTTATATCGAAAGGTAGGGATTAAATTTGGAAACAACTAAATTACTAAAAAACGCAGCAACACTTGTTGCACTGATTAGGGAAAAAACACCTTTAATACATCATTTAACTAATTATGTTACGGTTAATGATTGTGCTAATATTGTTTTAGCTTGTGGTGGATCACCAATCATGGCCGATGAAATTAATGAAGTAGAAGAAGTAATTGCCTTGGCTTCGGCAGTGATTTTAAATATTGGTACTTTAAATCAGCGTACTTTAGAATCAATGTTAGCTGCTGGTAAAAAAGCAAATGAATTAGGTGTACCGGTTATTTTAGATCCTGCAGGGGCAGGAGCGACGACTTTTCGTACAGATAGCTGTCATCTTTTACTGGAGAATGTTGATTTGGCGGTAATTAGGGGTAATGCTTCGGAGATAAAGGCTGTGGGGGGTTTAGAAGCAACTACTTTAGGGGTAGATGTGGCCCCAGAGGATCTTTTGAGTGAAGCCAATTTGGCTTCTGGGAAAACAATTGTGCAAAGTTTAGCTCATAAATTTAATTGTGTGGTGGCTATGACCGGGGAAGTTGATTTAATTTCCCATGGTAAAAAAACTTATGCTTTAAATAATGGGCATCCTTGGTTGGCTGGAATTACTGGTACAGGGTGTATGTGTTCTTCTTTAATTGGTACTTATAGTGGTATAACTACTAATTATTTAGAGGCAGCTTTAGCAGGTGTCATGGTTTTAAGTATTGCGGGAGAAATTGCGGCCGAAGAAATTAAAGCAGGTATGGCTACTTTTCGTACAAAATTAATTGATCAGGTCTCTCTTTTAGAGCCACAAGTTTTGTTGGAAAGGGGAAAAATTCGTGAATTATAAGTCCTTGGTAGATTATTCCTTGTACTTGGTAACAGAACGAAGTTTTTTAAAACATTTAACTTTAAAAGAGGCACTTAGACAGGCTCTACAAGGTGGAGTTACTTTAGTGCAATTGCGTGAAAAAGAAATGGATACCCGGCAATTTTATGATTTGGCAGTAGAAATAAAAAAATGCACAGATAGTTTTCAGGTGCCTTTAATTATTAATGATCGTGCTGATTTAGTTTTAGCAGTCGGGGCAGCAGGTCTGCATGTGGGACAAAGTGATCTCCCGGTAAAAATCGCTCGGCAAATTTTGGGGAAAGATAAAATAATAGGGGCTTCGGTGACTAGTGTCACTGAAGCCGTGGAAGCTGAAGCCGCAGGTGCGGATTATTTAGGAGCAGGAGCGATTTTTCCCACGGGGACAAAAAAAGAGGCAGTGGCTATTGGAGTATCCCAATTGCGAAAAATTAAACAAGCTGTTAAAATACCAGTAATAGCGATTGGTGGTATTAATTTGCAGAGTTTGGCTTTATTAAAAGGAACAAATATTGATGGTATTGCGGTAATTTCCGCTTTGCTAAAAAGTAAAGAAATTGAAAAAACAGCTAGAGAATTCAAGGAGAATATTCAAAGGGGGATTTTTTTTAATGAAGTGTAGAGTAATTAATAATTGGCAGGTAAAAGGGATTATATTTGATTTGGATGGAGTTTTAATTGATTCGGTAGGGGTTTGGGAAAAGGTTGATCGGGATTTTTTAACTAAAAGGGATATTCCTGTACCAGAAAATTTGGCTGAAGAAATTAAAAGTTTACATTTTCGAGATGTGGCTATTTATTTTCAGGAAAATTTTCAGATTCCAGAATCTATCGAAGAAATCATGGCAGAATGGAATGAAATGGTTTATGATGAATATGCACGAAAAATTACCTTGAAGCCTGGGGTTAAAAATTATTTAAATTATTTAAAATCTCGAGACTTAAAAATTGGTTTAGCTACTAGTAATAATAGAAATTTAACCAAGGCAGTTTTAAAAAATAATGGTATTAAAGATAATTTTGAGGTGATCACCACTGGAGAGGATGTGGAAAGAGACAAAAACTTCCCTGATATTTATTTGCAATGTGCCCAGGAATTAGAAATAGAACCAGAGGAATGTATTGTTTTTGAAGATATTTTGGCTGGTGTTTTAAGTGCTAAAATGGCCGGTATGAGAGTAGTGGGAGTTTATGATCAGCACTCCCGTAATGAGTGGACGGAAATAAAAGAAAATGCGGATTTATGGATTAAAAATTTTTCAGAATTAATTATTCGAGAATATGAGGCTCCTGCTTTATAGATAGGGGGGGGAATTTTGAACTTTTTGTCCGCTATTTTAGCAGTGGACGAAAAAATAGTTATTCGTACAAAAATACACTGGTTTATTTTTTTTCGTCCTTTAGCTGCAGGTTTGTTTTCTCTAATTGCCCTAAGTTTAGGTGAAACTTATTTGTTTTTGGCGGTGATAATTTTATTTTGGGCTTTTTTTTGGCTGCTTAAAGCCCTTTTTTATTATTTAACTGCAGAATTGATTTTAACTAATCAAAGAGTATTACTGATTTTTAGATTTTTTAACAGATTAAGTGCTGAGCTGTTTTTTTCGGAAATTAAGGAAGTTAAAGTTGAACAAGAGGCAATGGGCAGAATTTTGGATTTTGGTACAATTAGAATTATCCAAAATGTGGGTAAGGAAAAAGTGTGGGCGGAATTTAAAAAACCTGCCGAATTCAGCAAGTATCTGCAAAAACAACTTTCTAAAATGTAAAAAAGGGTGGACCCCAGAGGAGTACACCCTTTTCTTTAATTACTACGAACTACATTTTCCGCTTGAGGACCGCGATCACCTTCGACTACGTCGAAAGTAACTACTTCACCTTCATCAAGGGTTTTGAAACCATCGCCTTGAATAGCCGAAAAGTGAACAAATACGTCTTCGCCTTCATCGGTTTCGATGAAACCAAATCCTTTTTCGGCATTAAACCATTTTACTCTACCTTGCATTTTTAAACCTCCTTTTCCCTTAAACTGATCAAAAAGTTCAGTCGATACCCTTTGACCAATACTGAAAAAAAGAGGTCAAAACAGGTGAATCTTTGAAACTCTTGAACACGTGCTGATTATCTTAACATAGTTTCCCGAAAAAGTAAAGTTTAGAAAATAATCTCTCGGTAAAGCTAAAAAGGGTGAGGTTTATGTGTAAAAGGATTAGGTTATTAATTTGGTTAATAACAGGTTTACTTTTTTTAGTTTCAGGGAAATTATTTTATCTGCAGATAATCATGGGAAAAGATTTAGCGGAAAAAGCAGTGATTTTACATAGTCGTATTTTTGAAGCTGAGGAACATTATCGTGGAGAAATTCTTGACCATAATTTGATTTCTTTAACAGATAGTGGTTTAAGACCCTGTTTAATGGTTTTTCCGGAAGATTGTTTGGTTCATTGTGCTGAACTAGCGGAATTACTCGGTCTAGTGGTTCAAGAATGTGAAAAACAGTTAAAAGCTAAACAGGAGCCTTTTCTGCTAAAAATTAATTTAAGTAAGGAGGAAGTGAAAAAATTACGGGAGGTGAATTTTCCAGGTACAGCTATTGTTTTGGTAAAGACACGTTATGGGCCACATAGTCTAGCTAAACACTTGATTGGTTATTTAAATAGTATTAATACTGCACAATGGGAGGAATTAACGCGAAATGGTAAAACTATTGATATGAACAATTTTTGGCCAGGGGCTTATCGCCGAACAGATAAAATCGGTGTGGCTGGATTAGAAAAGGAGTATGAAGAAATTTTAAGAGGGGCCCGGCCCGAAAAAAAGTTAAAGGGGTTAACAGATGCTCGCGGACAACTTTTGGAGGGATTAGGCTACAAATTTAAGGATGAAGTAGTTGATAGTTGGCGGAATCATTTAATCTTAACTATTGATCATTTTTGTCAAGAATGTGTAGAAAAAATTATGGACGAAAAAATTGAAAAAGGTGCGGTTGTGGTAATAGATATACCAAGTGGTGACCTTCTGGCACTGGCGAGTCGTCCGGATTTTGACCAAAATAATATTGTTCAATATTTGGATGAGGAAGAAGTTTTTTTAGAACGTACTAGACGCAGAGCCTTTTATCCTGGTTCGGTATTTAAAACAGTGGTTGCTGCGGGTGTTTTAGAGGAAAATTTAGTTGAGCCAGCAGAAAAGTTTGTCTGCACAGGTAGTTATTTGTTTAGTGATCAGACCGAAATTAATTGTTTGAGTAAACATGGTTCTTTGGATTTACGGCAGGCTTTGATTAAATCATGTAATAGTATTTTTGTGCAGTTGGGTTTAAGATTAGGTGCCGATAAACTTATGTTTTATGCGAATAATTTGGGCTTTGAAATTGATTTAGGTGATAGTATTCCACCAGCACTTTTGGGTAATGCTTCCTTAGGTCAGGAAGGTGTTTTGGTAAGTCCTTTGCAGATAGCTAATTTATATGCCACAATAGCAAGAGGTGGATTATATAAACCTTGTCGTTTAGTAGCGGAAATTCGTAATTATCAAGGTGATCTAATTCAGGATTTTCCTACAGCTTTACCCAGACGAGTTTTAAAAACTAGTACTTGTCAAATTTTAAAAGAGGCACTTAGCGAAGTTTGTCGTTCTGGAACAGGCCAATTAGCTTGGGTGGGGGAAGAAGGGACTGCTGGTAAAACCGGTACAGCTCAAGTTAATGAACAAGGGAAAGTAATTGCCTGGTTTGCCGGTTTTACTCCGGTGGAGGAACCGCGTTTAGCTATTGTGGTCATGGTGGAAGAAAAAAAAGTTGTACAAGGTTCCCTAAGGGGAGGGGAAGTGGCTGCTCCCCTTTTTCGAGAAATTGCCGCAGCAATTTGTCAATAAATAGTGAGATTTAAAATTTAGAGTTTAATTAAAAGTTAAGATGGTGTAAAATAGTGTTATTGATTTGTAATTGGTGCAGAGGGGGGAAAGAAAATGAACACAGCTACCTTTAAGGGTGGTCTTAATCTACCTGGGTATAAAGAAAATACCGAGCGGTTGGCTATAGTTCCCGCTTCTATTCCGGAATTAGTATATTTACCATTAGTTCAGCACATTGGTGCACCTTGTTCGCCATTGGTCAAAATAGGTGATCAGGTTAAAAAAGGAGAAAAAATAGCCGCCGGACAGGGATTTGTAACTGCTCCTATTCATGCTAGTGTTAGTGGTAAAATAAAGGCAATTGAAAAAATGGGTCATCCCGGCGGAAATTTCGTGACTAGTATTATTATAGAAAATGATGGCCGTGAGGAATGGGCTGCGACCGTAAAACCTCGAGCTCATCCCGGAGATTTAAGTGGTGAAGAAATTAGAAAGATTGTTTGGGAGGCGGGAATTGTGGGGTTGGGTGGGGCGGCTTTCCCCACACATGTGAAATATGCTCCAGTAGAAGGAAAAAAAGCAGATTATATTATTCTAAATGGTGCTGAATGTGAACCTTATCTTACAGCCGATCATCGTTTAATGCTGGAACAGGCGGAACGTATTATTACTGGTTTACGCTATATTCTAAAAGCAACTGATTGCCAGCAGGGAATTATTGCTGTAGAAGAAAATAAATTAGATGTTATTAAACATTTACAGGAAATATTAATTAATGATAAACAAATTCGAGTTCAGCCTTTACGGGTTAAATATCCACAAGGTTCGGAAAAGCATCTTATTTATGCTTGTACACAAAGAGAAGTTCCCGTGGGGGGATTGCCCCTTGATGTAGGTGTAATTGTCAATAATGTGGGTACAGCCTTTGCTGTCGCTCAGGCTGTAGAAGAAGGTAAACCACTCATTGAACGTGTTGTTACGGTAAATGGTACTGGTATTAAAAAACCGGCTAATTATTTAGTAAGAATTGGCACACTGTTTAGTCACCTGATTGAGGAAAGTGGTGGTTATCAAGGTGAAACTGAAAAAATCATTGCTGGTGGTTTAATGATGGGGAAAACAGTCTTTACGGCAGATATACCAGTAGTTAAAGGTACTTCCGGAATTGTGGTTTTAGCCCACACGGCAGGGACAGTGAAAAAAGAAACTAGTTGTGTACGCTGTGCCAAATGTATTGAGGCTTGTCCTTTATTTTTAGAACCAACTACTTTGGTACGTCTGGCTAAACGTGGTTTTTGGGAGCAGGCCGAAAAAAATAATGTCTTAAGTTGTATTGAATGTGGTTCTTGTGCTTATGTTTGTCCAGCACATATCCCCTTAGTACAATATATTCAACGGGCTAAACAGGCTATTGCTTTAGCTAAAAAGGGGGGAGGTAAAAAGAAATGAGTAAATTAACTATTTCTACAGCACCACATTTTCATAGTGGTAATACCGTTTCCGCGGCAATGCGGGATGTGCTTTTGGCCCTTTCTCCTGCATTAGTGGCTGCAATTTATTTTTTCGGATTTGGGGCAATAAAAGTTATCTTCACCTGTATTATTGTGGCCATGTTTAGTGAGTTTTTAGCTCAAAAAATTAGGGGACAAGCAATTACTTTAAATGATTATAGTGCGGTGGTGACTGGTTTATTATTGGCTTTTTGTTTACCAGCAGGCTTACCCTGCTGGATGGCGGCTATAGGAGCGTTTATAGCGATTATTGTGGGCAAGCAATTATTTGGCGGTTTGGGTAATAATTTGTTTAATCCGGCTTTGGTCGGTAGAGCGGTATTATTAGCTTCTTGGCCAGCAGCTATGACTAAGTGGATTAAACCATTTGATGGTCTAACAACTGCTACCCCTTTGGGAATGTTAAAGGCCGGTCATTCAGATTTACCTTCATTGAAACAACTTTTTATAGGTAATGTAGGGGGAAGTTTGGGTGAAACCTGTGCATTAGCCCTACTTTTAGGTGCTGTTTATTTATTTTATAAAGGTCAGATCAATTGGCGAATTCCATTTTCTTATTTGGGTACTGTCTTTGTTTTGACAGCTATTTGGGGTTGGACACAAGGGAATAGTTGGGAGTACCCTATTTATCATCTACTAAGTGGGGGGTTAATTTTGGGGGCCTTTTTTATGGCTACTGATTGGGTAACAAGTCCCATTACCCCCAAGGGAAAATTGGTTTTCGGGATTGGCTGTGGACTTTTGACTGTATTGATTAGGCTGCAAGGTGGTTATCCAGAGGGGGTTTGTTATTCGATTTTGTTAATGAATATGGCTACACCCTTGATAGATCGCTATACTAAAAGGCGTGTTTTTGGAGGTGTTGGCAGAAGTGCGTAAATCATTGAAATTAGGTCTCTTTTTATGCTTGGTGGCTGCTATTGCCGGTTTGGCTATTGCCTATGTGCATCAATTTACACAACCTTTAATTGACCAACAACTCCTAGAAGAAAAGCTGAGAAGTTTTCGGGAGGTCTTTAGTCAGGCCGAAGAAATTATTGACGAAACTGAAAAATATTTACCGGAAGATCCGGTAATTGCGGAAGTTAACACAGTTTATCAGCAGGATAAATTGGTGGGTGTAATTTATACGGTGGAACCTGTTGGTTATAATGGACGAATTCAATTATTGGCTGGTTTTGAAATTACTACTCCCAAAATTACAGCCATTAAAATTTTACAACAGTCCGAAACCCCGGGCTTGGGAGATCAAGTGCAAAAAAGTTTCTTTACGGATCGTTTTCGAAATAAAGGCATTTCCCAGGATTTACAGGTTGTAAATCGTGAGCCCTTGCAGGATAATCAAATCTTGGCGATTACTTCGGCAACTATTTCATCACAGGCTGTTACTGATGGGGTAAATGCTGCCCGGCGGCATTTTAAGGCTCATTTTTGTAGTGAGGAGGGGAATATAAATGGGTAAAGAATTTACTAAAGGAATTATCAGTGAAAACCCTCTTTTTCGTTTGGCTTTGGGGATGTGTCCGGCTTTAGCGATTACAACTTCTGTTGATAATGCGGTAGGTATGGGGATCGCTTTTACTAGTGTACTTTTGGCTTCTAATATTGTGATTTCATTATTGCGTAAACTAATTCCGGATAGTATTCGGATTCCTTGTTATATAGTAATTATTGCTTCATTTGTTACTTTAACAGAAATGATTTTACAAGCTTATTTACCGGATTTATTTGCTAGTTTGGGTATTTTCATTCCTTTGATTGTAGTTAATTGTATTATTTTAGGACGGGCCGAGGCTTTTGCCAGTAAAAACCCGTTATTTCCTTCTATTTTAGATGGTTTGGGAATGGGTTTAGGTTATACTTTGGCTTTGGTAGTTGTAGCTGCATGTAGGGAAGTTTTGGGTGCCGGAACTTTTATGGGTTATCCTGTAATGCCAGGTTCTACTACTGCGGCTTTAATTATGATTTTGCCTCCAGGTGCTTTTTTAACTTTAGGTAGTATTTTAGGTTTTTTAAATTGCTTACAAAATAGGAAAGTGAAAAAAAATCATAAAATAAGAGTGGATCGAGAAATGGCACAGGAAGTCAGTGGTCATTGAGAAAGGAGGATTAAAAAATGCGGGAAATGATTTTAATTATTATTAGTGCAGTTTTAATTAATAACATAATTTTATCGCAGTTTTTGGGTGTTTGTCCTTTTTTGGGTGTTT
>DUTS01000063.1 GCA_012841935.1 Clostridia bacterium | reverse complement strand
ATAATGAGTAAGATCTGCGTAGCTGCAGGCAATTTAACCCCGACATCCGTAAACATCTCTACAAATTTTGGCAAAACAGAAGTGACAATAAACACAACTGCAATGATTGCCACAACTATAATTAAAATTGGATAAACCATGGCCCCGGTTACCCTTTTACGCATAGCATACTCCTTTTCATAATCCTCAGCCATCCGCCGCATAACAAAATCCAAGGTACCACTAGCCTCACCCGCGGCAACCATATGTATCAATAGTGGGGAAAAAACCTCCTGTCTTTTTAATGCTTCAGAAAAAGACATTCCTGTTTGCACTTCTTCTGAAACATCCTCTACCGCTCTTTTTAATCTTTTGTTCACTATTTGTTGTTTAACAATCTGCAAGACATCTGCAATAGGCACACCAGCATCCAGCAAAGAGGAAACTTGTCTACAGAAAAAAGCAATATCTTTTAATTTTATTCGCTGTAGAAATACCGGTAATTTTATTTCCTTTCCAGTGCTTTCTTCTATTTTTATAGGATATAATTTTTTATTTTCTAGCATCTCCAAGACAGCATTTTTATTTTCAGCAGAATAAGTGCTTTTTACAATTTCTCCGACATCATTTACAGCTTCGTAAACAAAGATAGCCATATACTCCCCTCCTTTTTTAACCTATATAGGTATTTCTAATATATTCATCAACGGTGGTTACACCATCGAGGACTAGTTCCCTACAGTTATCACGTAAATCAATCATGCCATTTTCAATTGCCACCTTTTTAATCACATCAGCACCTTCACCCTGATCTATCAATCTTTTAATCTCACTGTCCATTTCCATAATTTCCGTTACCGCTGTCCTGCCTTTGTAACCGGTATTATTACAAACCGGACAACCCTGTCCACAATAAAGAGAAGTTGAAGCGTCAATATTCAATAAAGCTATTTCTTTTTCTGTAGGTTTATAAGCTTCTTTACATTCTACACAAATTTTTTTAACGAGTCGTTGAGCAATAATTCCCACCACAGCATTAGAAATTAAATAAGGCTCTACCCCCATATCAATCAAACGAATTACTGTTGAAGCAGTATCATTAGTGTGAATCGTACTTAAAACTAAATGACCTGTGATTGCGGCTCTTACGGCAATTTGTACCGTTTCCGTGTCCCTAATTTCCCCAACCATAATAATATCGGGGTCCTGCCTAAGTATAGAACGTAATCCATTGGCAAAAGTTAAGTTTGCTTTAGGATTCACTTGTACCTGGTTAATGCCGGAAATCTTAAACTCCACTGGATCTTCTATGGTGATAATATTGCGATTAACTTTGTTCAATTCAGACAAAACAGTGTATAAAGTACTAGTTTTACCGCTTCCGGTAGGACCAGTAGCTAGAATTATGCCATAAGGATAACGAATAATTTTATCCAGTTTTTCAATATTGGCTTGGGTAAAACCAAGTTGACTTTTATGAATAAAAACATTTTCTCGATCCAAAACCCGAATAACCATTTTTTCACCATGAGTGGTAGGTAAAGAAGAAAGGCGCAAATCTATACGACGATCTTCTATTTTAATACCTACCCGGCCATCCTGAGGTACGCGTTTTTCGGCTATGTCCATTTTACCCATAATTTTTATGCGTGCGACCAAAGCCGCATGAGTGCTAATATCTAAGGACATAATTTCTTGTAAATCCCCGTCGATTCTAAAACGAACCCGGACATAACTCTCGAAAGGCTCAATATGTATGTCACTAGCTTTCATTATTACGGCCTGTCGTAGTAATGAATTAACCAAACGCACTAAAGGAGCATCACTAATTTCATCCAGAACTTTTTGGTCAATATCATTTATTTCCTCAACATCCATTTCCCGCATTAAGTCCTCAACGGCTTCTTCGGTACTTTGTTGACCATAATAATATTCGATAGCCCTTAAAATTTCCTTTTTCCCAGCAATATAAGGCACAACACCATAACCGGTGGCAATTCTAATATCATCGACAGCATAAACATTAAGAGGATCAGACATAGCTACAATCAAACGCCCATTTTCTATTTTTACCGGAATTAAAACATGTTTTCTGGCCAAACTTTCCTTAATTAAACCGGGAATTTTAGGGTCAATAATTATCTTGTCTAGTTCCACATAAGGAAAACCCATTTGTTTACTTAAAATATCTACCAGGTCATCCTCCTGAATTAAACCATTATCTACAAAAATTTCACCAAGTTTTTTTCGAGTTTCTTTTTGAATTTTCAATGCCGCCTCCAAATTGTCCCTAGAAATTAAGCCTTTTTTAATTAAAATTTCACCAAGTTTTACACGCTCGGGCTTATCTTCCCTAGTTTTAGATTTTGTTGTTTTTTCCCCAATGCTTTCTTCGCCAACAGGTTTCTTTTCTCCTGCTTCTTTTCGCAATTTTTCTTCCAATCCTTTTTTCTTTCTAGCTTCTTCAGCTGCTTTCTCACATTCCTCTATGGCCTTTTTCCCGGCTTCTTCCTCAGCCTTCTTACGGGCTTCTTCTTCAGCTTTTTTCTTAGCCTCAGCCTGTTTTTTTTCTTCTTCAGCTTTCTTTTTAGCCTCGGCCTCGGCTTCAGCTTTCTGACGAGCTTCTTCTTCCGCCTTCTTTTTGGCTTCTTCTATTCTTTTACGAGCCTCTTCTTCGGCTTTTTTACGAGCTTCTTCCATTCTTTGCCGGGCTTCTTCTTTAGCTTTTT
>DUTS01000062.1 GCA_012841935.1 Clostridia bacterium | reverse complement strand
TATTCACTTTCTGCCGGTGGTCCCATTGTTTATCCGGTTTTACAGGTAATTATTTGTACACCGATTTGTGCTCATACTTTAGATGCCCGACCCTTAATTTTACCACCAGAACAAACTATTAGTGTGGAAATTGTTAAACAGGTGGAAGCAATGTTAACTATTGATGGACAAAGTGGGTTTGCTTTACAAAATGGTGATCAAATTATTATAACTAAAGCCCCTTATAGTGTTAGTATGATTAGAATTAAGGAACGCAGTTTTTTTACTATACTTAAGGAGAAAATACATTTTCGGGATGATGAAGGTGAAGTCTAAATATTTATTTACCACTAATTTGGTACATCGCTTAGTAGCTTTGTTTTTAGGTCCTGGTGAAAAAGCAATTGATGCTACCATGGGAAAGGGCAAAGATACATTGTTTTTAGCTCAAACAGTAGGTCCTAATGGTGTGGTTTACGCTTTTGATATTCAAAAAGCGGCCTTGGAAAGTACTCGGCAATTATTAAAGGAAAATAATTGTTATTCACAGGTGTGTTTAATTCAAGCTGGTCACGAAACTATTCGGGAGACTATTAGTGAACCTGTTCAAGCCATTGTTTATAATTTAGGTTATTTACCTGGAGGAGACAAAAAAATTATTACCCGTGCTGAAACAACTTTACTTTCGTTAAAACAAAGTATGGAACTGTTGAATCCAGGGGGAATAATATCATTGACTGTTTATCCCGGTCATCCCGGTGGTGCTGAGGAAGCGGCATTGCTGAATAGTTATCTTAGTACTTTATCGACAAAAAGTTGGCAGGTAATGAAATGGAGTAAAGTAAATGATCCTTTTCAGAGGGCTCCTTATGTAATTTTTTTATCTAAATTTTAATTAAAGCGAGGTGGGTTTTTTTGAAAACAGCTCGACAGCGAAAAATAAAAGAAATTATTCAGAATCAACAAATTTCCACACAAGAGGAATTGTCCCAGGCCTTGCGTAGAGCAGGATTTAATGTAACCCAAGCTACAGTATCGCGGGATATTAAAGAATTACGGTTAATAAAAATTGCTCGTAAAAATAACTTATATGTTTATGGTTTACCTAAAGAACAGGAAATTATTTATAATGAAGATCGTTTGCGTTTAATGATGCGGGAATTTGTTTTGGATGTTGATTATAGTGAAAATTTAATTGTTATAAAAACTTATCCGGGAAATGCTCATGGAGTGGCTTCTTTAATTGATGGTTCAAAATGGTCGGGAATCATTGGTACTCTTGCTGGTGATGATACTATTTTGTTAGTTGTTAAACCTAAAGAAAAAGTTAAAAAGATCATGCAAAAATTAAAGATTTTTTTAAAGTAGGTGTAAGAATGTTAAAACAGCTATTTGTGAAAAATTTTGCTTTGGTAGAGGATCTAAAAATGGATTTTTCAGCTAATTTTAATGTACTCACAGGAGAAACTGGTGCTGGTAAATCAATTGTAATTGATGCTTTGTCACTTCTTTTGGGAGGACGGGCCCGTCAAGAATTTATTCGTACTGGTACAAAAAAAGCTGTTTTAGAGGCAGTTTTTGTTTTACCTGAAAAACATCCCCTTTGGAAATACCTGGCGGAAATAGGTATTGAAGAAGAGGCCCCACTTTTGGTTTTAAATCGGGAATTATCGCTCAGTGGACCAAATTTATGCCGAATTAATGGTCGTGTATTTACTTTAAAACAATATCAAAAAGTTGGTTTGGCTATTGTTGATTTACATGGACAACATGAACATCAATCCCTTTTATGTGCTGAAAGACATTTGGAGTTATTAGATAAGTTTGGTAATGAAACTTTTCAAGAATTAAAAGAAAAAGTTAGGGAAAAATATGAACAATATTGGTTACTAAAAACTGAGCTAGAAGAACTGCAAGCCCGTGAACAGGAATATTTACAAAAACGCTCATTCTTGGAATTTCAATTAAGGGAGATAAAGCAGGCCAATCCTCAACTAGATGAGTTGGAAGAATTGGCACAAGAGGTTAAATTATTAAGTAATGCCGAAAAAATTAATGAACATTTACAAATGGCTTATCAGCAGCTTTTTTCCGGGGAAAATTCGGCGGCTGCATATGATTTATTGAGTAAGGCTTTTGATAATTTACGTGATTTACGCAGTTATGATCTGCTTTTAAAGAATTTAGCAGCTCAATTAGAACCGATCATTTATTTAATTGAAGAAATAGCTGCTGAAATTAGAAATTTTTTGGAGGGTGTGGCTTTTTCTCCGGAACGATTGACTATTGCCGAGGAGCGTCTTTTTTTACTTAAAGACTTATGTAAAAAATATGGTCCTACTATGAATGATGTGCTTAATTTTGCCGTTAGGATCGAAAAGGAATTGACGGAAACAGATCAGAGTATCGAAAAAATTAAGAAATTAAAGCCCCTAGTAGATCAAGCTCAGAATGAATATTTACAATTAGCCCAAACCTTAACTAATGAACGAAAAAAAATTGCAAAAAAATTGGAAGCAGTGATTACTGAGGAATTAATTGAATTAGCTATGCCGGATGTTCGTTTTGCTGTCAGTTTTTCGCCCGGAAAATTGTCACGTCAAGGTTTAGATCAGGTTGAATTTTTAATTTCCCCTAACCCAGGTGAACCACTACTGCCTGTAGCCAAAATAGCTTCAGGGGGAGAACTTTCACGTATAATGCTTGCTTTGAAAACCATTATGGCATCTAAGGATGATATCATTACTCTAGTTTTTGACGAAATAGATGCCGGTATTGGAGGTCAAGCTGTGCAAAAGGTGGCGGATAGATTGGCTAGGATTAGTCAAAATCAACAGGTTATTTGTGTAACACATTCACCTTTACTAGCAGCGATTGCTGATCAACATTTTTTATTAAAAAAAGAAGTAAAAGAGGGGCGTACACGTACTGTAATTTTAAAATTAGATGCAAAAGCCAGAAAAGAGGAATTGGCCCGAATGTTCGGGGGAAAGGACACTTCACAAGAATTAAAAAAATATGTTAATCTTATTCTAAAAAAATAATGCCGGACATTAATGAATGTTCCTCGGCATTTTTTTTACCAGTATTTAAAATCCTGATTCTAACATAAAAAAGCTCCTTTTAGGTTAATTTAAAAAGGACATAACATTTAAAAAAGGGGGAGGATTTGCCGGAGTCAGGAGGATACAAATTGATTAAAGGCAAGCAAAGGCAAATCCTTGGTTTTATTCTAGGTTGTCTTTTTTTAATATTTTTCACCTTTTCCTATTATCAGGATAATTATTTGATTCACGAAAGACAGCTTCTTTCTGTAGGAGAATCACTAACAATTTTAAATGATTTTCCGCCGACAATTCGTAAAGTAATTAATATTTATATTGCCACAGGGCAAAAATTGTTAACTGTCAAGGGACAAGATTTGCTGGAGAGAAATTTTATTCGGGATGATGATGATCCTATAGTGATCGAACCAGGTCAATTAAGTTTGGAATTAAAATTATTTGGTTTAATACCACTTAAAAAAATAAATGTAGATATCTTACCAAATCTACATTTAATGCCAGGAGGACATTCTATTGGTGTTTTGTTAAGAACCGAAGGGGTTATGGTTGTAGGGCATTCACCAGTTATACACCGCCAAATTGGTGCTACTTTTCCTGCTAGGGATGCAGATATTAGGGTAGGTGATTTGATTTTAAGTGTAAATGATGTTCAGGTGGCTACTGACCAACAGTTAAGTAGTTTGTTATCTAAACTTTGTTCACGCGAAAGTAAACTTTTTTTAACAATTAAACGTGGTGAACAAACCCTAAAAAAGGTAGTATATCCGCAATATTGTATGGAAACTAAGTCTTATCGCTTGGGTCTTTTTGTTAGGGATAATGCCGGTGGGGTGGGTACTTTAACTTTTTGGGATCCCACTACTAAAATTTATGGGGCTTTAGGTCATATGATTACTGATAGTGAGACAAATCAAAAACTTCATATTCGTCAGGGTAAAATACTAAAAGCCCATATTGAGAATGTTCAAAAGGGACGCAGAGGACAGCCTGGGGAAAAAGTGGGTGTCTTTTTGAAAGGATCAGAGTTTGGTAATATTGAGGAAAATAAGCAGTCTGGTATTTATGGTACTTTACAATCTGAACCTAAAAATTCACAATATCAAAAGGCTATTCCGGTATTATTTTCTAAGCAAATTCAACCCGGAAAAGCGGAAATTTTAACGGTTGTTCGGGGTCAAGAAGTGAAAAAGTATGAAATAGTCATTGAAAAACTTCAATATGGACGTACAGATGGTAAAAACATGGTTATTCGGATTAATGATTCGCAATTATTAAATGAAACCGGTGGAATTGTGCAGGGAATGAGCGGCAGTCCTATAATTCAAAATGGTAGTTTGATTGGGGCTATTACTCATGTGTTTGTTAATGATCCCCAAAGGGGTTATGGAGTATTTATCGAAAAAATGCTTTTAGAGGCTAATCTTTTGGAAAATCAAGAGATTGCTTCTTGAAAAATGGGTAAATGATAGAAAAAGAACGAAAAACGCAGAAAACAAGCGGAATAAATTAATATAAAATGGAAAATCAAGGCAGGAAATAACATTTGACTGTCGAAATGTTTATTTAGGACAGAAAAAATAATTTTAAAGGAGGAGGAAGATGGTAAAAGAAAAGATTAAAGTATTAATTGCTGATGATAACAAAGATTTTGTAGCAATTTTACAAGAGTATTTTACCCGACAAGAAGACATCACTGTGGTTGGTGAGGCCGGAAATGGCTTGGAAACACTAGAGTTAATTTCCAGTGAAATGCCGGATATAGTTCTTTTGGATATTATTATGCCTCATTTAGACGGATTAGGAGTTTTGGAAAGAATTGGTGAAGCAGATTATTTTGATCAACGACCCAAGACAATCATACTAACGGCTTTTGGACAGGAATCCATGGCTCAAAAAGCTGTACAATTGGGAGCCGATTATTTTATTCTTAAACCTTTTGATTTGGATACTTTGGCTAATCGTATCCGGCAATTATTTAATGGTTTGACCATTAGTTCGGTAAATGCGGCCCCCACGACTTATCAGCATTCCGCGGTACGGACCCGCAATTTAGATTTGGAGGTCACTAATATTATTCATCAAATGGGTGTTCCAGCCCATATTAAAGGTTATCAATATTTACGTGACGCCATTTTATTGGTAATTGAGGATATTGGTCTTCTGAGTGCGATTACTAAAGAATTATATCCGGCCATAGCTGAAAAATATGAAACTACTCCTAGTCGTGTGGAAAGGGCTATTAGACATGCCATTGAATTAGCCTGGGATCGAGGCAATATAGATCTTATGAATAAATTTTTCGGGTATACAATTAATATTGAACGCGGTAAACCAACTAATTCGGAGTTTATTGCCATGGTCGCTGATAAATTACGGATGGGTACTAAAGCTAGTTAAAAAAGAGGCAGGTTAGTGAGCCTGCCTCTATCTTATATGACCTGGGGTTAACGTGTGTTTAGTTCTGGAATAATGAATAAGTAACTCTTTTAACCAAGGTTGATTATTAGTTTGCTTTAAAATAGTTATTCCTTGAAGGGCTTTTATTTCTGGAGCAGCATTAGAGGGACAATAGTGATGAAAGCCTTTTAGTTTTAACATGTTTAAATCATTATAATCATTGCCGACGGTAATTACTTCCGTCGGTTTTATTTTTTTTAGGTCTTTAAGTAGATATTGTAAGGTACTACCTTTGTTTACCCCTAAAGGATGAATTGTGAATAAATTTTCAAGAGGCTGTAGGCAGTCAAGTTGATAATTATGCAAATGTTGTTTAAATTCATCACTTTGTTGTCTTCCTAGTTTTGTCTGGCCAAAATATGTGATAATCTTTATAATTTGTGTGTTTAGACCTAATTCTTTAAGGGTTTTAAAGTCATTGAATATTAAAAGATTGGTTTGTTCTAATTTCTCTGTGGGACAAAAGGCTTGGTTTATTTTTTGCAAGGTTCCTTTTTTATCACTAAGCAATGCATTATATTGAATTAGTCCAGTAATCATACACCAGGTTAAATTAGAATTAAGGACTGCTTGTTTTTGTAGTAGTTGATAAATAGAATAACTTGCTTTTTCGGGAAGACAAAAAGCTTGTACTAATTTATACTTATTTTGATTAATTCTTTTGTAAATAGCTCCACCATCATCGGTAATTAAAAAATCGGCTTTTAATTTTTGGGCAAAATTTTTGGATATTAGATAAGACCTGCCAGTAGCAATGCTAAGTAATAGTTGTGGGTATTTTTCTTTTAAATGCCGAAGTAATTTTAGATTTTTCGGATTTATCTTTTTTTGATCATCAAGGAGAGTCCCATCTAGGTCCAAAACAAGCATTTTGGGGATAATCATAATTAATTCACCTTTTTTGTAGGCATTTTTTTTATTATATCGTAAGCTAGGTTATATTTCTATTCGGTGCTTAATTAATTTCGATAAAGATGATATAATTAGCTTCATAGCTGTATTCGTCTAATTTAATCTCTTTCAAAGTCGGTTAATTCTAAATTTGCTGTACAGTTTTTAGGTTTCATGAATGGGGAATTTTAGTGAGCAGGTCTGAAGATATTTTAGGAGAATTGGGGGAAATAGATTTGCAAGAAAAATTTAAAAAAAGAATCAGGGAAGTAAAAGGAACGTTTTTGCATTATTATGTTGATGAAGTAGAGTTAGCAGATGGTCATCTTTCAACACGTGAATTGGTTATTCATCCTGGTGCTGTGACCATCATAGCACTCACCAGAAAACAAGAGGTTTTAATAGTAAAACAGTACCGCTATCCGATTCAAAGGATTTTATATGAATTACCGGCAGGTAAATTAGAACAGGATGAAGCCCCATTAGTTTGTGCCCAAAGGGAATTAAAAGAAGAAACCGGATATTTGGCACGTTCCTGGGAAAAATTGGCCTCCTTTTATACTGCTCCGGGTTTTAGTAGTGAATATATGCACCTTTATTTAGCTATGGATTTACTTAAAGTTCAACAAGAACCTGAACCAGGTGAAATAATTACTGTTGAGAAAATTTATTTAAGTAAACTTGAACAAATGATTAAATGTGGTGAAATTAAGGACGGTAAAACAGTCTTAGGAATTTTATGGTTATTGGAAAGGATGCGCAGTAATTGAAATGGAAACTTATTTTTTAGATTTACATGTGCATATTGGTAAAGATAGTCAAGGTAGACCAGTTAAAATAACAGCTAGCCCGCAATTAACTCTACCTAATATTTTAAAAGAATGTCTGGAAAAAAAGGGAATTGATTTAGTAGGGGTGGTTGATTGTGGTACTTACGGTGTTTTAGCTGATTTAGAAGAAATGCTCCTCAAAGGTGAATTACTTGCTTTAAAAAAAGGAGGTTGGAGATACCGAGATAAAATTACGCTTTTTGCCGGGATGGAATTGGAAACAATAGAAAAAGAGGGCGGACGGGCCCATTATTTATGTTTTTTTCCTCATTTAGATAAATTAAAAGATTTTTCTCATTATATTTGGACTAAAGTAAAAAATAAATTTTTAAGTAGTCAGGTTTGTTATTTAACTGCTGTCCAATTATTAAAGGAAGTTGAAAAAAGGGACGGTTTATTTATTCCTGCACATGTTTTTACACCTTATAAAAGTTTGTATGGTAATTGTGCGGTTTCTTTAAAAGATGTTTTTGGTAGGGAAGCTAATAAAATTAAAGTAATTGAATTGGGTCTTTCTGCTGATCGAAAAATGGCTTTATTATTGCCGGAATTACGTGATAAGTTTTTTTTGGCTAATTCGGATGCCCATTCTTTAGATAATATTGGGCGTGAATATAATCAGGTTGCTATAGATTCGCCAACATTTAAGGGTTTAATGGATTTATTTGCGGGTAAAAGTGGTAAATTAATTGCCAATTATGGCTTAGATCCTCAATTAGGCAAATATCACCGCAGTT
Source organism: Clostridia bacterium (assembly GCA_012841935.1). Classification (NCBI taxonomy): domain Bacteria; kingdom Bacillati; phylum Bacillota; class Clostridia; species Clostridia bacterium. The sequence goes on along the minus strand of DUTS01000062.1, from coordinate 32,191 downwards.
TTTGCCAAAGATGTAATTGTTCTTTGTTGGCGAAACCACCACAATTGTTTTGTTCGAAATGTGGTACTTCCGAGCAATTTGTGATCGGTGTTTTAGACCGGATTGTTAGTGTGGCGGAAAAACAGGTAAATGAAAAAAATGTTGACACAGTAGAGGGTACCTATTTATATCAGGTTCCTTTAAAGTTTTTGCCTGGAATCGGTAAAGTTACATTGGAAAAACTTTTGGCTGAATTTGGGACAGAAATGCGGGTACTGCATCAAGTCTCTTTTGAGGATTTGGCTAAAGTTGTAGGTGCAAAATTAGCCGCATTAATTATAAAGAGTCGCCAGGGTACATTAAAAATAATTCCGGGTGGAGGTGGAATCTACGGTAAAATTGATCAATCCTAATTGATAAATGTTATAATTGCTCTTTGTCCCTCATATTCTTAAAAAGAGAGGGAAGGGAGCTAGCCATGGAGAAGATAAAATATAAGCTTAGAAAGCATTTTTATGCCAGTTGGCGAATTTATCTTTTAGTGGGATTAAGTTTTTTGTTGGGACTTTGTTTTGGCTTTTGGGGCATGAGTGCTTTAGGAGAAAAACAAACCGTTTCTTTAAATAAACTTTTTGAAGAAGGAGTGAAATATTTAGAGGTTAATTCTAATTTCACGACTCTAGCTAGACAAGCTGTTGTCAGAAATTTAATTAATTGGAGTAAATTTTTTCTTTTGGGTTTAACCATTATTGGTTTACCTTTTATTTTAATTTTTATTTTTACACGTGGTTTTGTTTTGGGTTTTACCTTAAAATTCCTACTGCAAGAACAAGCCTGGCGAGGTGGTGTTGTAGCCTTATTGGCAGTTTTACCTCCTAATTTACTTTCATTACCTGCTTATTTTTGTGGGGCGGTTGTTGCGGTAAATTTTTCTATTTATTTATCTAAAGGAACTGCCTCCACTAAAATGTCACAATGTTTGGGTGAATATCTTTTCATTATGTTTTGCTTAATGGGTTTATTATTAGGTTCTGCCTTAATTGAAGGTTACTTTTCCCCAATTTTTATTAAATTGTTTCCACGTTTTAAGGGGTGATTATTATTTTAATTTCTATGATTGAGGAGTTTTTAATTTATTTACGCGTAGAAAAAGGACTGGCAGTTAATACTTTGGAAGCCTATGAAAATGATTTAAAAAAGTTCAATGCTTATTTAAAAGAAAAAAGAATAGTTGTTTTAGAAGATATTGAACAAAATTTATTGGCTGGTTATGGCTATTATTTACGTCAACAAGGTAATTCCCCTGTAAGCATTGCTCGTCAACTTGCTTCCTTAAGAGGCTTATTTAAGTATTTATGTTTAGAAGGTTATTTAAAAAAAGATCCCACTATTTATTTGGAAACTCCCAAATTACCACAAAAATTACCTCAGGTATTAAGTGAAATTGAAGTTAAAAAACTCTTGGCTGGTCCCCAAGGTACCCAACCTTTAGTTTTAAGGGACAAGGCTATGTTAGAATTGATGTATGCTACTGGGATGCGGGTATCAGAAGTGGTAACTTTGACACAGGCGAACCTAAATTTAGAATTAGGCTATATTCGCTGTCTGGGGAAAGGCAATCGAGAGCGAATTATTCCTTTAGGTGAGATAGCATTAAAAAGTTTGAGTGTTTACTTGAATAAGGGAAGACCGCAATTAATCAAAAATCCAAAAGAAAAAGGGTTATTTCTTAATTGTCATGGTCGGCAAATAACCAGACAAGGTTTTTGGAAAATTGTTAAAAAGTGGGCACAGCAGGTAGGGATTAGTAAGGAAATTACTCCCCATACTTTACGTCATTCTTTTGCTACACATCTTTTAGCTAATGGTGCGGATTTGCGTTCGGTACAGGAATTGTTGGGTCATACAGATATAGCTACCACACAAATTTATACACATTTAACAAAAAATAAGCTGCGGGAAATTTATTTAAAAACTCATCCACGGGCATAAGGAGGCGAGGAATACATGCGAGCTGTAGATTTAATTCTTAAAAAAAGAGAAGGCCATGCTTTAACTAAAAAGGAAATAGTATATTTAGTTAATGATTATACTCAGGGTAAAATTCCTGATTATCAGATGGCGGCTTTTTGTATGGCTGTTTTTTTTCAGGGAATGGCAAAAGAGGAAATAGTTAATTTAACTATGGCGATGGTTAATTCTGGTGAAAAAATGGATTTAGCAAATTTACCAGGTTTAAAAGTTGATAAACATAGTACTGGAGGGGTAGCAGATAGTACTACTTTAATTTTAGCACCTTTAGTGGCTGCTGCTGGTGTGCCAGTAGCTAAAATGTCGGGACGTGGCCTGGGTCATACTGGGGGCACTCTTGATAAATTAGAAAGTATTCCTGGTTTTTCGACTGCCCTTTTAAAAGACGATTTTCTCAAACAAGTAGAAAAGATTAATTTGGCGATTGCCGGACAAAGTAAAGACTTGGTACCAGTTGACAGAAAAATGTATGGTTTACGAGATGTAACTGGAACCGTGGATTCCTTACCATTAATCGCCGCAAGTATTATGAGTAAAAAAATAGCTGCTGGTGCGGATAAAATTGTTTTGGATGTAAAATATGGAAGGGGTGCCTTTTTAAAGACTCGGGAAACTGCTTTGAAATTAGGTGAAATAATGGTGGAAATCGGGGAAAAGGTATCTCGTGAAACTATTGCCATTATTACTAATATGAATCAGCCTTTGGGTATGGCTGTTGGTAATGCTCTAGAGGTAAAAGAGGCCCTATTGGTTTTGCAAAATAAAAAAAGAGGTTTATTAAGAGACCTCTGTTTATATTTAGGGACTAATATGTTAATTTTAGTTAATCGCGTTCGAAATTTTAAAGAAGGCTATCATCTGCTTGAAGAATTGTTGGAAAATGGCAAGGCTCTAGAAAAGTTTGCACAAATGGTTAGTGAACAGGGCGGCAATCCGCAAGTAATAAATGATTTTTCACTTTTGCCGCAGGCTAAAAATCAGTATGTGCTAAAGGCTTCACGGACAGGTTATTTAGGAAAGCTTGATGCCCTAATTTTAGGCCAAACTGCTATGCTTTTGGGTGCTGGCAGGTCAACCAAGGAATCCTCTATTGATTTGGCTGTAGGCTTGGAAATTCATGTGCCTTTTGCAGAATCGATAAAAAAGGGGGACCCTTTATTGACTATCCATTATAATCAGCAGGAGAAATTAGCTGTGGTTTTAAAACAATTAGCCACGGCCATAGAAATTGTAGAATTTCCGCCGGTAAAAGAGCCGCTTTTGGGAGCTCGAATTACTAAAGCTGGTACAGAATTATTGTTTTAAGCGTTTATTTTCCTTGTAGATTTTAATTAAGGGAAAAACTACAAAACCAATAAATAGATAAAGAGTACTGGCAGCCAAAATAATAGTTAATAAAAGTGCAAAGATACTTTCCAAAATAATCACCTCACTTTATTTTTCCTTACATATTTTTATCAGAAGGGGGAAAAATTAAACATTAGAATAAGTGGGAGGTGATTGTTTTTGTTTGTTAATAAAAAAATTAGCTTGGCAATTATTATTAGTTTGTTAATCTTTATTGTTCCTTTTTCACTTTATGGGGTGGAATTACCCTTAGAAGCACAAAGTGCAATTTTAATGGATGCTCATAGTGGCAAGATTCTTTATGAAAAGGAACCACATCAAAAATTGTTTCCGGCCAGTATGACTAAATTAATGACCTTAGTTTTAGCCATGGAGGTTATTGAGTCTGGACAAATCGGGTTAGATGATCTTGTTACTGTAAGTGAACATGCAGCTTCTTATTATGGTTCTCATATTTTTTTGGCACCCGATGAAAAATTAACATTTTATGAATTATTATTAGGGGTAGCTATGGCTTCTGGAAATGACGCCTCAGTAGCAGTAGCCGAATATATTTCCGGGACACATCAGGCTTTTGTTGATTTAATGAATCAAAAAGCAGGAGAATTAGGTATGAAAAATACTCATTTTGTAAATTGTAATGGTTTGCATGATCCCCAACATTATTCAACAGCCTATGATTTTGCTTTATTAGCCAAAGAAGCCCTTAATTATCCTCTGCTTTTGCAAATGTGTTCAATTAAACATTATCGGATTCGTACTGAAACAAACAGACCTTTTCAATATGATAACAAAAATAAATTGCTTTGGTTTTATCCGGGAACAGATGGTTTTAAAACTGGTTGGACCGAAAAGGCCCAATATTGTTTTGTGGGTACTTGTCAAAGGGATGGCTTTCGCTTGATTTCTGTCGTAATGGGTGTTCCAGTACCCCGCGGTCATTTTGCCGAGACTAAAATCCTTTATAATTATGGTTTTTCGCAATTTTCCTTTCGTGAATTTTACAAAGCTGAAGAAATTGTCGGTTGGGTAAAAGTGGGTAAAGGTAAAGTAAATGAGGTGGCGGTCATACCTGTTCAAAGAGTTGGTATAACTTTGCCCCGTGGGGATAGTACGAAAATTGAGACTCAAATAGAAATTATGCCTTTACTACCAGCCCCTTTGGAAAAGGGTGAAAAAGTAGGTCACATTTCTTTGGTTAAAGCAGGTGAAATTCTCATGCGTACTGATCTAGTTGTTAAGGAATCTGTAGCCAAAGGTTCTTTATGGCAGATGTTTGGTAAGGTTTTGCGTGGAGTTTTTTCCTAGGTAATAAGCCGGGAATGTTTTTCCAGAAGTTGGCAGGAGAAAGTCTTTTGATGGCGAAACAAGATATAGCCTAAAAAAGGGGAGGGTTATGATGGCACTAATTTTACAAAATAAAATGGATATACTTTTAGTGCGTTTGTTAGGGGATTTAGATTTAGTTACTGCTGATGAGATTAGAGCGAAAATTGATTATAGTTTAGTGGAAACAAATTCACAGTATCTTTTATTAGATTTATCCCAAATTACCTTTATGGATAGTTCTGGATTAGGTGTAATTTTGGGAAGATATCGTCGTTTAAAGGAACAGGGTGGACAAATGATTATTTTTGGTGCCCAAGCAAAAATCAAAAAGATTTTGGAGATTTCCGGTATCATATCTTTAATGCCGGTGTGTCAAACCGAGGAGGAAGCATGGCAATTAATAGAGAAGAGGAGGCAAGTCTGTGGAAAATAAAATAACTAATCAAATAAAATTAGAATTTTTAAGTAAAGGGGAAAATGTTGCTTTAGCCCGTGTTACCATTGCTGCTCTAGTTTCTCAATTGGAAATTACCTTAAGTGAGTTAGAGGAAATTAAGGTTGCTGTTTCCGAAGCTGTTTCCAACGCTATTTTACATGGTTATCAAAATGAAATCGATAAAATTGTTATTTTAAAAGGTACTTTGTCTGATGATCTTCTCTGTATTGAAGTTATTGATCAGGGTATAGGAATCCATAACATTGAACAGGCTATGGAACCGGCTTATTCAACTGACCCGGAACGAACCGGTTTAGGGTTTGTATTTATGCAGTCGTTTATGGATGAAGTAAAGGTAGAATCCCGAATAAACCATGGAACTAAAGTAATTTTACGCAAAAAAATAAGTACAGCCTTAAAAAATTCGGCAGTCTCGTAGGGTAATTTTAATGAGTGTAAAATTATCGGCAATGAATTTACCTCGTTTTCCATTGTTAAAAGACGAAGAAATAAAAGAATTATTACATAAAGTTAAAACAGGTGATTTAAAAGCACGTGAAAAATTAATTAATTGTAATTTGCGTTTAGTTTTTAGTTTAGTACAAAGGTTTAGTGGTCGGGGTTATGAAGTCGAAGATTTATTTCAAATAGGTACCATCGGTTTAATTAAAGCCATTGATAAATTTGATTTGAGTTATAATGTGAAATTTTCTACATATGCCGTACCAATGATTATTGGTGAAATTAGAAGGTTTTTAAGGGATGATGGTCCTTTGAAAATTAGTCGTTCGTTAAAGGAGAATGCCTATCGAATCAATAAAAAAAGAGAAAGTCTTACAGAGGAATTGGGCCGGGAACCTACTTTACAGGAAATTGCCTCCGAAATTGAGCTTAGTTTAGATGAAATTATTTTAAGTTTAAATGCTATGCAAAAACCTACTTCTATTTATGAAACCTTATATCAAGATGATGGAGACCCTATTTATATTTTAGATCAATTAAGTGCTGATCCGGAAACTGAAATTTGGTTTGAAAAAATAATTTTCAAAGAAGCTCTGGGAAAATTACCGGCCAAAGAAAGGGATATTTTAATTATGCGCTTTATTCAAGACATGACTCAGACTGAAATAGCTAAAATTATTAATCTTTCACAGGTACAAGTTTCTCGTCTCGAAAGACAGGCCCTGTGTAAATTAAAATATTTTTTGGAAAAAGATAATTCTTAAACAGGGAGCTAAAAACCCTGTTTATTTTTTATTGAACTGAGCATAATACTAACGGAAAGTAGGTGGTCTTTTGCAGGAAAAGGATATTCGGCAAAACATGCAGGCAAGAGAAGCAATTATTGCCCGAAATGTTGTACTTAGTGAACAGGAAATGATGAAACAACAGGAGGCTTTACAAAAGGAACATCAAAAGGTTTTAGCTTGGGAAGCTGAGGCTCAAGGAGAAGAAAAAGAAAAATTAATTGCTCTACGTCGTGAATTGGAACGACAGCAGCAAAGGATTGCAATTCCTTTGCAAAGAGCTTATCAAAGTACGGCGTTGAAATTAGTTCCACCCCAAACAGTTTTAAAAAATGTGTTCATGGCTTTTTTAATTGGTGGTGCGATTTGTTTATTGGGACAAGTAATTAAAAATATTTTTTTACAAAACGGACTACCTGATAAAGAAGCAGGGGCGGCAACCTCGGCCTTGTTAATTTTTTTGGGAGCCTTTTTCACTGGCCTTGGTCATTATGATAAGTTAGGTAAAGTTGCCGGGGCAGGTTCCATTGTACCCATAACCGGATTTGCTAATTCAATTGTGGCTTCTGGTTTAGAATTTAAACATGAAGGGTACATTTATGGTGTAGGGGCTCATTTATTTAGGGTCGCCGGACCGGTTTTGGTGTACGGGACCATGGTTTCCATTTTGGTAGGTTTGGTCTATTTCTTTATAAAGTAGGGTAATAAATGGCACATAAAAAAATTGGTAAACAAACATTTCAATTTTCGTCTCAGCCGATAGTTGATTCTTGGGCCTCGGTTGTGGGGCCTAAGGAAGGTGTGGGGCCCTTTGGTAAACAATTTGACCATGTCTTGGAAGATAATTTGGCTGGTGAAAAGACTTGGGAAAAAGCAGAACAAAAAATGATGCAGTATTCTATGGAATTGGCTTTGGAGAAAAAGGGGCTTTTACCTAAAGATTTAGATCTTTATTTGGCTGGGGATTTATTAAATCAAATTATTAGTGCAAATTTCACGGCCCGTTTTTTACAAATTCCTTTTTTGGGTCTTTATGGGGCTTGTTCCACGATAGCCCAAGGGTTATGTCTAGGGGGGATTTTGCTGGATGGTGGTTTTGCGGAAAGAATAGGTGTTTCGGCCAGTAGCCACCATGATACCGCTGAAAGACAGTTTCGTACTCCAACTGAATTGGGTGACCAGCGGCCCATGACGGCTCAATGGACTGTTACCGGTAGTGGTTCTTTTGTGTTGAGTAGAATTGGTACCGGAATAAGACTTACTGAGGCTACTGTAGGGAAAATTAATGATTTTGGAGTAAGTAATGCTCAGGATTTAGGTTCGGCAATGGCTCCAGCTGCTTATGATACGATTAAAACTCATTTGGAAGATACGGGACGTAGTGAAAAAGATTATGATTTAATTGTTACCGGTGATCTGGGTTTTTTGGGTAGTGATATTTTAAATACTTTATTGGAAGAAAAGGGGATTTCTACTGAGGGTTTATATGATTGTGGTAAGGTGATTTATGCACCTGAGCAAGATACTCATTCTGGAGGAAGTGGTTGTGGCTGTTCGGCAGTAATTTTGGCGGCCCATTTACTTCACCAATTGGCAAGTGGTCATCAGCAGCGAATTTTGTTTTTGGGTACTGGTGCTTTGTTAAGCCCTTTGAGCACCTTTCAAGGTGAAAGTATTCCTTGTATAGCACATGCAGTTGTTTTGGAATCTGAAGGGAGTGAAAGATAATAGATTTATTAAAGGCTTTTATTTTAGGTGGTATGTTTTGTGTTTTGGGACAACTTTTAATGGATTTAACACCTTTTCACATTACTCCTGGTCATATTTTGGTCGGATATGTTACCACCGGTATTTTATTGAGTTTCATCGGTGTCTATCAAGCCCTGATTGATTGGGGAGGGGCGGGGGCTACGGTTCCCCTATCAGGTTTTGGTCATTCTTTAGCCCAAGGAGCTATTGAGGGTGTAAAATCGCGTGGTTTGTTGGGGGCACTGGGAGGTGGCTTGGAAGCTACCTCGGTGGGTATTGCTACTGCCATAGTTTTTGGATTGGTGGCAGCTACTTTTGCTAAACCCAAAGGCTAAAAATTTGGGGAAAGGAGTAATGTGAAATGAATTGGAAAATTGGTTTGCCGCGGGCCTTGTTTTATCATACTTATTTTCCCTTATGGACAACCTTTTTCGAGGCCTTGGGTGGGCAAGTGATTGTCTCACCACCCACTAATAAGATTATTTTAGATGAAGGTATTCAAAGTGTGGTAGCGGAAACATGTCTGCCTGTTAAAATTTTTTTCGGACATGTACAGGCTTTATGTCAAAAAAACCTTGATTATTTATTTGTTCCCCGTTTAATTAGTGTAGAAAAAAAGGCTTATATTTGTCCAAAATTTATGGGATTACCTGATATGTTGGAGGCTAGTAAAATTAAACATCCGCCTTTAATCAAACCGGTAATTAATCAGGTGAAAACAAATCAGGTAAATAGTTTTTTGTGTGATTGTGCCGCACCATTTACTACTAAATGGTCAAAAATAAAAAAGGCTTGGCAAAAAGCAATGCAGGAACAAAGGGACTATGAACAGAAATTAGTAAAAGAAATTAAAACAACTGATTTAAATATTTTAATTCTGGGTCATGATTATAATCTTCATGATCATTATTTAAATTTAGGTTTATGGGAAAAACTTCGTAGACTGGGTTGTACGATTATTTTGCCTTCACATTTTCCTCAAAGGGAAAGAGAAACTCATTTACAAAAGTTTCCTAAACTTGTTTTTTGGACTTATGGAAAGACCCAATTAGGTGCTGTTTATAGTTTTATGGAACAACCGGGTTTAAAAGGGGTAATTAATTTAACTTCTTTTGGCTGTGGAATTGATTCTTTTATGGATAGTTTAATTATTAGACGTTTAATTGAACGGCAAATTCCCTATCTAAATGTTATTTTAGATGAACACAGTGGTAAAGCCGGGTTATTTACGAGATTGGAAGCTTTTGTTGATATTATTCGTTGGAGGAGTGATAACCATCAAGATTACATTTCCTCATATGGGTACAATGTGGGTACCTGTCAAAGGGATGCTGGAACATCTGGGTCTAGAGGTGATTGTGCCGCCCCCTTGTACTAGAAAAACATTATCTTTGGGAGTGCGTCATTCACCGGAATTTGCTTGTTTGCCTTTTAAAATAAATATTGGAAATTTTATTGAAGCAAAAGCAATGGGGGCAGATACTTTCTTAATGATTGGCGGTTCCGGTCCGTGTCGTTTTGGTTTATATGCTCAATTAGAAAAAGAAATATTAGAGGATTTGGGAGTAGGTTATCAAGCCATTATTATCGAACCACCGGAAAAAGGCTACTTGGAATTTGTGAAACGCATTCGTAGTACTATTGGACCTTTACCTTGGTGGAAAATTATTCAGGCAGTACGCCTTGGTTATAAAAAAGCCATTTTGGTAGATGAATTGGAAAAACTGGTGCAGCAAATACGTCCCCGAGAAAGGGCCTTAGGAACTGCGGAGCGAATCTTTAAAAAGGCTCTTTTAAATATTGATGCCACTACTGAAACTCATGAATTAGAAGAAGCTTATGGCTTGGCAAGAGAAAAATTATTACATATTCCTCTCAAAGAAGTTGATCAAGTTTTAAAAATTGGTCTAGTGGGGGAGATTTACACTCTACTTGAACCATTTGCTAATTTGGAAATAGAAAAAAAGTTGGCTGCCCAAGGGGTATATGTACGCCGTTCACTTTATTTAAGTGAGTGGATTAAAAAGCATATTTTGACTTTAAATATTTTTAATTTAAAATCGCGTCAATATGAAATGGAAGCCAGCCCTTTTTTGAATCATTTTGTAGGTGGTCATGGTTTGGAAAGTATTGGGGCGGGAGTAGCTTTTGCCAAACAAGGTTATGATGGTCTTATTCAAGTGGCTCCTTTAACTTGTATGCCGGAAATAGTGGCTCACAATATTTTCCCGCAGGTAAGTAAAAAGTGTAAAATACCTGTATTAAATATCTATGTAGATGAACAAACCGGTGAAGCTGGTTTAGAAACTCGCTTAGAAGCCTTTGTTGAATTACTGCGAGCTAAAAAAAGGCAGGTTTCGACATTAAGGGTTACCTTGTCTTAAAATTATTGCTATAATGGAAAGGAGTGAAAACTAGTAGGGAGTGAAATTTAATGAAATTACAGGGAACCATGACTATTAATACCCAAGGTCATTTATGTATCGGTGGGTGTGATACCCTGGATTTGGCCAAAGAATTTGGTACACCACTTTATGTAATTGACGAAACTTATTTACGTCAAAATTGTCGAGACTATTATCAGGCTTTTGTTCAACCTTTTCCGCAAAATAAAGTGCTCTATGCCAGTAAGGCATTTTTAACTATGGCTATGGTTAAAATAATTGCACAAGAAAAATTAGGTTTAGATGTAGTTTCAGGGGGAGAATTATTTACGGCTTTACAAGCTGGTTTCCCGGCTGAACAGATTTATTTTCATGGTAATAATAAGTCAGCTGTGGAAATTGAAGAGGCCCTAATTAATCGTGTTGGTCGTATTGTGGTTGATAGTTTTCGGGAATTGGAATTAGTACATGATCTTTGTTTAAAATTGGGCACTACTGCCCGGATTTTATTAAGAATAACTCCCGGGATTGATGTTTCCACACATCAGCATATTCGAACAGGACAGATAGATTCTAAGTTTGGTTTGCCGATTATTACCGGCCAAGCATTGGCAATTGTTAAGCAAGCACTTTCTTTGGAGACTATAGATCTAAAGGGTTTACATTGTCATATTGGTTCGCAAATTTTGGAGATTGCCCCTTTTCGTAATACTGCGGCAGTAATGATGGATTTTTTAAAGGAAATTAAAGTTGAAACTGGACATGAATTAGAAGAATTAAATTTGGGTGGGGGGATGGGTATTTATTATGCCTCTGGTGATGAACCAATTGCCATCAAGGAATTTGCTTCGCCAATAATGGCTCTAGTTCAAAGAAAAGCACAGGAATTAAAAATTGAGATACCAAAAATAATAATTGAACCAGGACGTTCAATTATTGGTCCAGCGGGTATTACTCTTTATACTATTGGTACTGTGAAAAAAGTACCTAAAATTCGTACCTATTTGGCTGTTGATGGTGGTATGGGTGATAATCCTAGACCAGCACTTTATCAAGCTAAATATGAGGCTGCAGTGGCTAATAGAATGTTAGCCCGATCAACTGAAATAGTTTCTATTGCTGGCAAATATTGCGAAAGTGGTGATTTGTTAATAAAGGATATTAAACTTCCGGAAGCTACTTGTGGGGACCTTTTGGCTGTTTCTGCAACAGGTGCTTATAATTATTCCATGGCTAGTAATTATAATCGGCTGCCGCGTCCTGCCGTAGTCCTAGTGAACCAAGGAAAGGCTGATTTAATTGTTGCCCGCGAAACTTATCAGGATTTAATTCGTCATGATTTAATTCCTGCACGACTTAGTTCTCCCAGCTAGTTCGGGGGTGGTTTTTTGATTTTCATTATTAAAGGTTTAATTGTTATCTTGCTTATATATTTAATCTTGGAAATAATGGCGTTGTTTAATAAAAAAAAACCAAGGGAATAAATTATTATGGTATCACGATATTTACCAGCTAATAAAATTATCGATTGGTTGATTTCGCAGACAGCAAAGCCGCTGTTTTTAGTAGGTGGTGCAGTACGTGATGCCCTTTTGCAGAGAAAAAGTCGTGATTATGATTTCTTGCTTGAGGGAGATAGTATTGCCTTGGTAAAGGGTTTACAGAAAAAATTTGCCGGGGAAGCTATTTTTAATCCCCGTTTTTTAACAGCTACTTGGAGAATAGGTGATTTAATTTTTGATTTTGCCACAGCTCGAGAGGAAATTTATCTCGAACCAGGTGCCTTACCATTGGTTAAACCTACTAACTGGTTTAATGATTTAAAAAGAAGGGATTTTACTATTAATACCCTCTTAATTCCCCTTGAAGAAAATGGTTGGGGTGAAATTATTGATTTGTTTGGGGGAAAACGAGATTTGGAAAGGGGCCTTTTACGTATTCTATCAGCAAGTAGTTTTCGGGATGATCCTACACGAATCTTACGTGCCCTGCGCTATCAAAATCGTTTAGGTTTTAGTATTGCCGGTGAAACTTTGAAATTATTAAAGGAGAGTTGGCCTTATTTACAAAAGATTGCTCCTCGCCGCAGATTTAAGGAATGGCGTTTATTATGTGCCGAAAAAGAAGTAAGCAAGAATATTCAAGCTATTTTTTATTTAGGAGGCTGGACTGCTTTTTTTAAAAGTCTTTCATTTTATCCCGATTGGGATGAAAGTAAAGCTATTTCCAAGTGGGATACTTATTTGGCCTTGCTTTTAGCCCGAGAGCCTGAAAAACTAGATGAGTTGGCCGAATATTGGGGATTGTATCCTCGGGAACGGAGTAAAATAGAGCGGGCTTTAAAATGATTGGAGGAGGATATTAATGGGAAGTAGTTGGCAAATAATAATTATTAGTTTACCGGCAATTTTACTGGCTTTAAGTGTACATGAATTTGCCCATGGTTATGTAGCCTATCGTTTGGGGGATCCTACACCAAAATATCAGGGGAGATTGACTCTTAACCCTTTAGCACATTTAGATCCTATTGGTACTTTATTATTAATTATTGCTCGTTTTGGTTGGGCTAAACCGGTAATGGTCAATCCGGCTAATTTTCGAATTAATCCCCGCAAGGGAATGCTTTATGTTGCTCTAGCTGGACCTTTATCCAACCTTCTGGTTGCTTTAGCTGCTGGTATATTATACACTTTATGTATTAAGTTTCAGGCTGCTTATTTTTGGTTAGTTTTGACTGAGGCCCTTTTGGTAATTGATCTTTGTTTGGCTGTTTTTAATTTAATTCCCATTCCTCCTTTAGATGGTTTTAAAATTTTGTCCGGATTATTACCAGCTGGAGGGTATAGGTTTTTAATCCAATTGGAGGCTTATGGGCCATTTATTTTAATTTTTGTGGTAATTACGGGGTTAATTGGTTATATTTTAGGTCCTTTAGTTAATGGTTTACTTTATTCTATTATGTTAATTAGTGGTTTTATAGTTGGTTTATAGGAGGGTAATTTTGAATGTCGCAGGGAATAGTTTTTAGTGGTATGCGTCCTACCGGGAGACTGCATATTGGTCATTTGAGTGTTTTAGAAAATTGGTTACAATTACAGGATGAATATCAGTGTTATTTTGGTATTGTTGATTGGCATGCTTTAACTACCGCTTTTGAAAATACGGAAGAAATTCGGGAAAATAGACATTTGATGCTTTTAGATTGGCTCAGTGCTGGTTTGGATCCGGAAAAATGTGCAATTTTTATTCAATCAGCTATTAAGGAGCATGGTGAATTACATTTGCTTTTTTCCATGATTACTCCACTTTCCTGGGTGGAACGGGTGCCTACTTTTAAGAGTCAAATCGCTCAATTAGGCAGTCAAGGCAAAAACATTTCTACCTATGGATTTTTGGGTTATCCGGTTTTAATGGCTGCCGATATTTTAGTTTATCGGGCAAATACGATTCCAGTTGGTGAAGATCAATTACCTCATATCGAATTTACGCGTGAATTGGCACGTCGTTTTAATCACCTTTATAATTGTGAACTTTTTCCCGAACCACAAGCAAAATTAGCTCAAATAGCCATGCTGCCGGGAGTAGATGGTCGAAAAATGAGCAAAAGCTATAATAATGATATTCCGTTGAGTGCTTCTACTAAGGAAATTTGGGATAAAGTACAAATGATGGTTACTGATCCGGCGAGAATTAAAAAAGATGATCCCGGTCATCCTGAGGTTTGTTTAGTTTATGCATATCATCAACTTTACCGCACAGAAGTAGAGGCAATAAGTACAGCTTGTCGGCAGGGAGAAATAGGTTGTGTAGAATGTAAACACCGCTTAGCTAAAATTATTGACCAACAATTAGCACCGATTCGGCAGAGACGAGAAAATTATCTTAATAAACCAAAGCTGCTTGCCGAGATTTTAGAAACTGGAGCCCAAAAAGCACGTGTAAAAGCAGCTGAAACAATGGAATTGGTACATGAGGCCATGCGGATATAGAGGTGGGAGAATGAATTATCGGGTAAAATTACCCATTTTTGAAGGTCCTTTAGACCTTCTCTTGCATTTAATTGAAGAAAATAAAATTGATATTTATAATATTCCTATTGCAATCATTACTCAACAGTATTTAGATTATTTAGATAAAGCCCGGGAAATAGATTTAGATTTAACCAGTGAATTTATTGTCATGGCCTGTACATTATTGGCTATTAAAGCCCAAATGCTTTTACCTCAACCAGTGGTTGAACCTGAAACAGAGGAAGAGGGGCCTGATCCTCGGGAGGAATTAGTTAAAAGACTGCTTGAATATAAAAAATATCAAGAAAAAGTAAAGACTTTTGAACAATTAGCTGCCGAGCAGGCAAAATGTTTTCCTCGTCAGATAAATGAAAAGGCTTTATTAGAAAAATTTCCTCCACCTAATCCCATTGGTTCTATAACTTGGCAAGATTTGGTTGCTGTTTTTGAAAAAGTATTAATTCAAAAAAAAGGGCACACTAAGCCAATTTCGCTGCCCAAAGAAGAGATTACTATTCAAAAACAGCTCAACTACATTTTAACTCAATTAAGCCAAAATCCGCAGGGACTTTCTTTTTACCAACTAATTAATCAGGCCGTAAGTAAAGAGGAAGTAATCGTAACCTTTTTAGCTCTTCTTGAATTAGTAAGGTTAAAACAAATTTTATTAAAACAAAAAAAATTATTTGATGATCTTTATCTTTATTTACTTCATTCAGAGGAGGAATCTTTTAATGCCGACACTTTTTCCTGATGAAACAAAAAGCATTATTGAGGCCTTGTTATTTGTTTCTGATGAACCTCTTTCTTTGAAAACTATGGCTGAAATTATCGACTGTCCCCAATATGATCTTAAAATATTGTTAAATGAAATTAAAGCCGATTGTGAACGTGAAAGAAAAGGGTTTTGTTTACAAGAAGTGGCTGGGGGATATTTTTTTACTACACGTCCAGAATATGCACCTTATATTGAAAAATTGGTTAAACCACGTTTAAATACGTTAACACAAGCTGCCCTAGAAACCTTGGCTATAATTGCTTATCAACAACCTGTTACTAAAGGTAAAATTGATCAATTAAGAGGAGTTAACAGTGATAGTGCCTTAAATACTTTGTTAAATCGGGATTTAATAGCCGAGGTAGGGCGTGAGGAGGCACCTGGTAGACCTATTTTATATGGTACTACGGCTAGTTTTTTAAAATATATGGGCCTTAAGGATTTACAAGAATTACCGAAATTATAAAAGGGTAGGATGTTTTCCTACCCTTTTATTAATTCTAGCACCGTTTTTTTCAGGTTTTCTAATTTCTTTTCTGCTTCCTTCTGGTTTTTGCCAATAGCGGAAAAATAAAATTTTACTTTAGGTTCTGTACCTGAGGGGCGAAAAGCAAACCAGGAATGATCATTATAATGATAAGCAAGTACTTTGGATTGAGGAAAATCAAGTTCGGAAATTTCATTGGTGATTAAATTATACCTTTTGCCAAGTTCAAAGTCCCTTTTTTCTACTGCTTGTAATGAGGCTGCTTTTGGGACTTCTTGTTTTAAGATGGACATGATTTCGGAAACCATTTTTTGATTTTGTACCTCCATAGAAATTAAATCTTCGGCGAAATAACCATGCTCTTGATATAATTTCTCCAAAACTTCTAAAAGGTTTAAGCCTTTTTCCCAATAATAAGCGGTTAATTCGGTTAATAATAAGGCGGCAATATTGGCATCTTTATCCCTTGTAAAAGTGTCGACTAAATAGCCGTGACTTTCTTCATAACCGAAAAGAAAAGTGTATTTACCTGTTTTTTCGAAATTCCTAATTTTTTCACCTATGTATTTAAAACCGGTTAAGGTTTCCAAGGTTTCAATTCCGTAAGCTGCGGCAATTTTCTTCCCCAAATCATTGGTAACCACGGTTTTAATTAGTACACCATTGTTAGGTAATTTGTTTTTTAGTTTAAGTTGACTAAGGAAATATTCTAGGATTAAGGCTCCAATTTGATTACCAGTTAAAAAATGATATTCATCTTTCACTCTAATGGCACAGCCCAAGCGGTCACAGTCTGGGTCTGTAGCAATAATTAAATTAGCCTTTTTTTCGCAAGCTAATTTAAAGGCTAATTTAAAAGAAGAAATGCTCTCTGGATTTGGTATTTTTACGGTAGAAAAATAGGGATCAGGTTGGGCCTGTTCTTCAACCACAAATAAATCTAGGTAGCCACTTTCTTTTAACAAGGTGGGAATAAAGCTCATTCCCGTACCATGTAGGGGAGTAAAAACAACTTTTAGCTTTTTCTTAGGTTTAGCTTGGGAAAGGTTTCGAACTTTATTTAAATATTTTTGATCTATTTCGGAAGTAAGTATTTGTAACAATCCTTTTGTTTTTGCCGTTTCTTTTTTAATCGTTTTTACAGTATGTAAAATATCTACTTGTTTAATGGCTAAAGTTAAATTATCTAGAAAATGGGCTGCAATTTGGGCACCATCTGGACCATATACTTTGTAACCATTATATTCTGGTGGATTATGACTGGCGGTGATCACAACTCCGGCAGCACACTTTAATTCCCTAACAGCAAAGGATAATAAAGGTGTAGGACGTGGTTCCGGGAAAACCAGTGCTTGAATACCATTAGCTGCTAATACTAAGGCAGCTTCTTCAGCAAATTCCCGGGAATACATGCGGGTATCATAGGCAATTACAACTTTTAATTCATCGCTTTTTTGGTTTTCAATTAAATAATTGGCTAATCCTTGTGTTGTCTTCCTAAGAGTATAAATATTCATACGATTTAAGCCAATGCCCATGATTCCTCTTAAACCCCCAGTTCCAAAAGCTAATTCGGAACCGAAAAGTTCCACGATTTTTTCCGGATGAGCCCGCAATTTTAATAATTCTTGTTTACTTTGGGAATCAATGATTTCCGATTGCAGCCAACGCTCGTAAATTTGTAATGCATTTTGGTTCATTTGTTATGTTACCTCCTATATTTGCGAATTGGCAAAACTGTTTAATTAAATTTTATATAAAATAATTGTATAAGTCAATTTTATCAGTTAATGTCTTTGGTTATACTAAAAGGGAAAATATAGTGGAAAAGGGGAGAAGCATGCTTATTTTTTTGGTGATTATAATTTTGTTCATCTTTTTTTTCCCTTTAAAAATTAAGCTGAGACTTTCCCCTCAGCTTGATTGTTTTTATTTTTATCTTATAGTGTTTAAACAAAAAGTTTTGCAATTACCAAGTCTGCCTATTCCTCTTTGGGGTAAGATTACCGAAAAAAAATTTTGGAAGCGGCGTATTTTTAAAGATACAGGCAAGTCAACAAGTTTTTTACGTTTAGTGTGTTTAAAACAAATCTTGATTGATTTTTTACCACAAATCATGAAAAAAATTAAACTGAAGAAGTTTTGTTTTCATATTGAAATGGCTCTTCCCGGTCCTGCCCAAACAGCCTTAGGTGTTGGTGTTTTATGGGGTTTATGGGGTGCATTAAGTACACAATTAGTACTTAATGCTGCTAATAATCAAATAATTATTAAGCCCAATTTTCAGGCTCAAAACCTTTTTTTAATTGATTTTTCTTGTATATTGGAACTTACTTTAGGTCATATTATTATTATCCTTTATTCTTTATACCGGGGAAAAAAATAGTTAGGGGGAATTAGCTCAATGCAAGAACATCCAATTGAAGGTTTAATGAAAACAGCAATGGAAAGTATTAAGGAAATGGTAAATATTAGTACAGTAGTTGGTGATGCTGTTGAAGCCCCGGATGGAACAGTAATTATCCCTGTTTCCCGTGTGGCTTGTGGTTTTGCCGCTGGAGGTAGTGAGTTTGGTTTTTTTTGTGGTAAAAAAAACAAACCTATCGAAGAAGATGAGGTTTTGCCCTTTGGGGGTGGAAGTGGAGCTGGTGTCTCCGTTAAACCGGTAGGTTTTTTAGTAGTGGGTCATGGTGAAGTCCGTTTAATGGTCGTAGATAGTAGAAATGCTTTTTTAGAACGATTAATTGATACAACACCTGAATTAATAGATCAGTTGCAAAATTTAGTTTGTCAAAAAGAAAAAAAGACATTTAATAATGACCCACAGATTGAAATTATGGATTAATACCCTGCTTTTGTTCTAAAGACTGTCCTTCTTTCATAAGTTAACTAAAGAAAAAGAATGGACTAGGGGTACTAATGATCAATTTGATTTGGTTAGTAATGATCGGTATGGGTATTGTTTTAGCCGGTATACGCGGACAACCGGAAATTATAACTGAGGCCATGTTTCAGGCAGCTCAAGCGGCGGTGAAATACGCACTGGAATTAATCGGGATTATGAGTCTTTGGTTGGGGTTTATGAAAATAGCCGAGGAGGCGGGCTTAGTAAAGGCTCTTGCTAAAATATTACGTCCTTTTACTCAACTATTATTTCCTTCTCTGCCAGCTAATCACCCAGCTGTAGGCTCAATTATTATGAATTTCAGTGCGAATTTGCTCGGTTTGGGGAATGCAGCTACCCCTTTTGGTTTAAAGGCCATGCAGGAATTACAAAAAATTAATCCCCAAAAAAATGAGGCTAGTGAAGCTATGTGTACTTTTTTGGCCATGAATACTTCTAATATTACCCTTTTGCCAGCAACTATAATTGGTATTCGTTTGGCCGCCGGATCAAAAAATCCCACTGAGATTATTGGTACAACATTGTTTGCAACCACACTAGGTTTTATGGTAGCCCTAATTACCGATAGAATAATGAGTTGTCTTTATCAAAGGAGAAGGGGAGGGTAATGCAAACAATATTTTATGAACTTTCTCGTTGGGCTATTCCCGGCTTTATTTTTTTTATTTTGCTTTATGCCGCTTTTCAAAAGGTTAGAATTTATGAAGCTTTTGTGGAAGGTGCCCAAGAGGGAATTAAAATTGTGGTAAAAATAATTCCATTTTTAATTGCCATGATGATGGCTGTGAGTGTTTTTAGACAAGCCGGAATAATCGACCTCTTGGAAAAATATGCTGGGCGTTTTTTTCCTGCAGAAATATTGCCTTTAGCCCTAATGCGGCCTTTGTCCGGAGGTGCTGCTTTAGGCATTGCTGTGGAAATAATTAATACATATGGACCTGATTCCTTTTTAGGACGTTTGGCCTCGACGATGCAGGGCAGTACTGATACCACATTTTTTATATTGGCAGTTTATTTTGGTTCTGTGGGAGTTAAAAAATATCGCTATTCATTGGGAGTAGGTCTTTTTGCTGATTTAGTAGCTTTTTTGGCTTCATTATTTATTGTTAGTTACCTTTTTTAGATATTAGAATTTATAATTTTAAGGAAGCTTTTTTAGTATATAATAATTATGAGGTGAACTTTGGTGGAACGTTTACAAAAATATATTGCTCGCTGTGGCATAACTTCACGGCGTAAAGCAGAAAAAATGATTATTAATGGTTTGGTCAAGGTAAATGGGAAAATAGTTACTGAATTGGGGTTTAAGGTTGCACCTGGAAAGGATCTTGTCGAAATTAAGAATCAGAAAATTTCTACTCCAGATGCTTATGTATATTACTTATTAAATAAACCACGTCAGGTGGTAACTACTTTGTCAGATCCCCGGGGAAGACGAAAAATTATTGATTTATTGCCAGAGGTAAAAGAACGTATTTATCCGGTAGGACGTTTAGATTACAATTCTGAGGGACTTTTGCTGTTGACCAATGATGGTCAATTGACCAATCGCTTGACTCATCCCCGTTATGGGATTACTAAAACCTATTTGGTATTAGTTGAGGGACAGGTCAACAAAAATACTATCAGAAAATTGGCAAAGGGGATTCTTTTAGAAGATGGTCCTACTTATCCGGCAAAGGTAAAATTACTTGAGCTAAGACCGCAAACAACTCTGTTAAAAATAACCATTAGTGAGGGCCGCAATAGACAGATTCGTAGAATGTGTAAACATGTAGACCACCCGGTAATTTCTTTAAAAAGAATTTGTTTTGGACCTTTGGAATTGGGAGATCTAAAAAGTGGGGCTTATCGAAAATTAAATAATGAAGAAATTAAGGATTTAAAAAAAGTTTGTGGGATAAAATAATTAAAAAGATCAATACTAAGGAGAATTCATGAAACAAATTTATCCGAAAAAGATGGAGTTTTTGTTGCTAATTTGTTTTTTGATTTGCTTTTTACTAGTCTTTACCATTCAATTATTGCATTTATTTCCCGCGTTTAACAGTAAATTAAATTTGGCTATTTATTTAGAGGGTGAACCATTTTTAAATGATCATTTACAATTGGCAGGAGGAATTAGTTCAATTCCTTGGGCCAATTTAACTTTAAAACTAATGAATTATCCACAAAGACCTGATGTAGAAATAATTATTAATGGTGAAAAAATTGCCGATTTTTCCCGTAATGAAGTTAGTTTTAATGTTAAAAAAGGTGATTTAATCACTTTGTTCAATCCTCAAACTGAATTACCTGTTCTTGTTAAGGTTGATAAAAAAACACCCAATATTCTTGTACCTAGTTTAGAAACACAAGTAAAAGGTGTTGGTAGGATTTATTTAGCAACTATTAGCCTGAAATAGTTGCTATTTTAATGTCCTTATAATAAAATTTTAATTGATAATGAATGTAAAGGTTGGTTTGTAATGACTGGTTCTAAAAAAATTGCAGCTGCGGCTATTAAAATGTCTTTAACTGAAAGTCGGGAGGCTGAACAAAAATTAAAGGATGAGTTTTCTTTGGTTGGTATTCGAACCGCGGCTGTTAATATCGGTGGAGAATATATTACTTCAATTAAGAAAATTATTGAAAGAGCGGTTGTAGCAGCCAAAAGAGAAGGAGTTATTACAGATAGTCATTATGATGAAGGGGCTATTGCTGGGGCTACGCGTGAGGCTCTATCGCAAATTATGCCCAAAGCATTGGGTTTAAATGTGGGAGGGAAAATAGGGATTGCCCGACAGAAGGATCATTTGAGTGTTGTCGTTTTTTTAGGTGTCGGCTTGCTGCATTTGGATGAGGTAGCTATCGGTTTGGCACATCGTGTGGCACCCTTTAAAGAAGTATGAGAATTTATGGAATTCGCGGAGCAACAACAGTTGAGGCTAATACATCAGAAGCTATTTTAAAAGAAACTAAACATTTACTTAGGGCTCTTTTGGAGGCAAATAATTTGCAAACTAAGGATTTAGTTAGTATTATTTTTACCACAACACCTGATTTGACAGCCGAATTTCCTGCTAAAGCTGCTAGATTAATGGGCCTAAATAAAGTGCCACTGCTTGGTGCTGTGGAGGCAAATGTTTCTCATGGGCTGCCTTTGTGTATCCGCCTTTTGCTCCATGCTTATTTAAAAACAGATACTAAGGTTTGTCATTTATATTTAAATAGAGCGGTTGATTTACGGTCAGATTTATAAGCAATCTTCTGAACTTTTTCGGGAGATTGTTTTATTTTCTTAGTTAACTTTATCATAAACTATGATAAAATAAGGGATGATTAAAAAGGAGGAGTTAGTCATTCAAATTACGATTGATGGTCCAGCTGGGGCAGGTAAAAGTACGATTGCTAAAAAACTTGCGGATAAATTAAGGTTTTTATATATTGATACTGGAGCAATGTATCGGGCAATTACATATACTGCTTTACAACAAGGGATCCCCTTAGATGATGAGGCAGCCTTGGCTAAATTGACTACTTCTGTTAATCTTGATATGGTACAACAAAAAGAGGCTAAACCTAAAATTTATTGTAATGATCTAGATCTTACCCTGGCAATTCGGGAACCTTTAGTTAGTCGGCATGTATCTCAGGTAGCCGCACACGGTTTGGTTAGGCAAGAATTAGTCAAATTACAGCGTAAATTGGCCCAAAAAAATAATGTTGTTATGGATGGTCGAGATGCAGGTACAGTAGTTTTGCCTAATGCTGATTGTAAAATATTTTTAACAGCTTCTTTGAAGGAAAGAGCACGGCGGCGTTGTTTAGAATTAAATGCAGGAGGACATCGGCACACTTTAGAAATGGTTAAAGCAGATTTGGCACGTCGTGATACTTATGATCAAAATAGAAAAGCAAGTCCCTTAATTCCGGCAACTGATGCCGTAATTATTGACACTACTTTTTTGACTCCCGCTGAGGTTGTCCAAAAAATTCTTGATTTAATCAAGGAAAAGGAAAGCGACTAATTATGCTTTATGCTCTTTTAAAAAATCTAATAAAATTTTATTTGTTAATTTTTAACCATTGGCAAATTAAGGGTCAGGAAAACATTCCACAGGAGGGACCCCTTGTTTTAATTGCTAATCATGTTTCCCTTTGGGATCCGGTTGTTTTTGCTTGTTCTGTGAATCGCCCGGTTTGTTTTATGGCTAAAGAAGAATTATTTCAGATTCCTATTTTAGGTAAGTTAATTTCACGTCTTAATGCTTTTCCGGTAAAACGCGGTCAAGCAGATCGCCGGGCTATACGACAAGCAAATAAATTATTAAAGGAAAATAAAGTTATTGGTCTTTTTCCTGAAGGTAAAAGGGGTGAAACCGGAAAATTGCTTCCTTTTCATCCAGGGGCTGCACATTTGGCTTTAAGGGCCCAAGCCCCAATTGTTCCCTTGTACCTTGAGGGTACAAGGACTACATTTCCACTCACTATTAGGGGTAAAATAAAAGTAAGGATTGGTGAACCCTATTATTATTCACTATGTGAAGGACAAAAAATTTCAGCAGATGATTTAGCAAAAGTAACCACTGAAATTACGGCTAGAATGAAAAGCCTAATGAAGGATGTGTAAGACTATTGGAAATTATTGTAGCTGAACATGCCGGATTTTGTTTTGGTGTAGAGAAAGCAATTCAGGCGGCGGAAAAAGCCGCTCGCCGGGAACCTGTTTTTTCTTTAGGGCCACTATTACACAATAAGCAGGAGACTGCACGTTTGAAAAAATTGGGCATTATTGAAAAAGATGAGCTAATGGAAAAAGGGGCAGTTTTAATTAGGACTCATGGTGTCGGTCCCCAAACTTATGAATTATTAGAAAAACAGGGGAGTAAAATTATTGATGTTACCTGTCCTCATGTAAAAAAAGCACAAAAAGTAGCACGTGAGGCAGCCGAACAGGGATATCAAGTCTTTATTTTAGGTGATCATCAGCATGTAGAAGTACAAGGAATAGTGGCCTGGACCGAAAACAAAGCAATTGTAATTAATTCTTTAGAAGAACTAAAAAAAATTAAATTAAAGGATAAAGTTGCCCTTTTAGCCCAAACAACTGAAAAAGAAACTAATTTCAACGAATTAGTAGCTTATCTACAAACACAGCCGCTAGATTTGAAAATTTTACCAACGATTTGTTCGGCTACACGAATTCGGCAAAAGGCCGCCGTAAAACTAGCAAAACAAGTTGATCTAATGATTGTTATTGGCGGCCGACATAGTTCCAATACTAAAAAATTAAAAGAAGTCTGCCAAAAATATGTAACTACTTATCAAGTAGAACAGGCGGATGAATTACAACTCAAGTGGTTTCAAAATAAATTTAAAATAGGTGTTACAGCGGGGGCTTCAACTCCTGACTGGATTATTAAGGAGGTCATTGAACAAATGGAAGAATACAAAATGGATGTGCAAGAAGAAAACATGGAGGAAAGTAGTAAGCAAAATAATGTTGTAACAGAGGAGGCTGTTTTACCACAAACCGAAGAAACAACACCTAATTCAATAGATTTAGGGGAACAAATTAATATACAAACCTTTCGTCCCGGGGATTTAATTACCGGTACTATAGTCCAGGTAGCCAGTGATGAGGCCTTAATAGATATAGGTGGAAAATCGGAAGGTATTTTACCCGTAACTGAATTTTCAAACACTAAAGTTGATCTCTGTGATGTTTTAGAGGTTGGTGAAGAAATTACGGTAGAGGTCGTTAAAAAGGATGAGGAAGGTAATATTATTCTTTCACGTAAAAGGGCTCATTTTAATGAAATTATGGAACATTTGGCCCAAGTTAAGAAGGCCAATGAAATTATTGAGGCCCCAGTTATCGAAATAGTTAAAGGTGGTTTATTGGTTGATGTAGGTGTTAAAGGTTTTGTACCTGCTTCCCAAGTGGAATTATTTTTTGTTAAAGATTTTTCAGAGTATCTTCAGAAAGTATTACGTCTGAGAATTTTGGAACTGGAGCCGGAAAAAGGCAAAGTAGTTCTTTCCCAAAGGATTGTTCTTGCTGAAGAAAGAGAAAAGCAAAAAGCTGCTTTATTAAAAGATATTGAGGCTGGTCAAACTAGAAAAGGGGTAGTAAAAAGGCTTACTAATTTTGGTGCTTTTGTAGACTTAGGTGGATTAGATGGTCTTTTACATGTTTCTGAATTAGGTTGGCAGCGTGTTGATCATCCCTCTGATGTAGTCCAAGAAGGACAGGAAATAGAAGTTTATGTTCTAAGTGTAGATCGTGATAAAGAAAAAATATCCTTAAGTTTAAAAGAATTATTACCTGATCCTTGGCAGGAAGCCATAAAAAAATATGAAGTTAATAGTATTATTACCGGGAAAGTAGTGCGTATTGTTTCCTTTGGTGCTTTTGTGGAGCTTGAACCGGGTTTGGACGGTTTGGTGCATATTTCTAAAATCTCGAAACAAAGAATTGACACTGTTAGTGATGTTTTAGAAGTAGGTCAAGAAATACAGGCAAAAATAATGTCCATTGATGTGGAAAGAAAACGAATCAGCTTAAGTATTAAGGATGCCCTTATTGACGAAGAAGAGGCGAAATATGCTTCTTATTTAGGTCATCAAGATACTCAGGACTTAGTTACTATTGGTGATTTAATCAAGGAAAACCAAGGGGAATAAAAAGCTAAATTTTACTACTAATAATCCGGAAGCTTTTTTAAAATAATAAGCATAAAGCCTAAAACTTCCGGGAGGTATTAAATATGTTAGAATTTTTTCGTTCCCCATTAAAAAGCAAAGCAACAAAACAGGCTGTTACTATTACCTATAATGGTCCTTTGGCTCAAAGTGATGTCCCTATTATTTATGCTCATGTAGGAACAGGAGTAAATGAACAGTGGGAAAATATCAAGGATATCAAAATGGAAAAGGAAGGTACTGCTTGGCAAGCGGAATTAATACCCCAAGATGAGCAAATTAATTTTTGTTTTCACGATGGGGCAGGTAATTGGGATAATAATTACGGTTTAAATTGGAGTTTAAACCTTGATAAAAATGGCTGAGATTTTTCTCAGTCATTTTTTTTATGCTTGTTGTTACCAAAAGAAGGTGTTAAGATATAGTGAAGATTATCTAAAATGAAGGAGTAGAGGAAGTATGGGAAAAGAGGGTTTTTTAAAACGCAAAAATATTGAATTATCATTAAAACGGTATGCGATTGATGCTTTAGGAGCTATGGCCCTAGGTCTTTTTGCTTCCCTAATTGTTGGTTTAATTTTAAAGGTGATCGGGGAAAAAATAGGCATACAGTTCTTGGTTACTTGTGGACTCAAAGCGATGGGGATGTTGGGGCCGGCCATTGGAGTAGCGGTTGCCCATGGATTACAGGCTCCACCTTTGGTACTTTTTGCCTCCACAATAACCGGTATGGCAGGTGCGGAATTGGGAGGTCCAGCTGGTTGTTTTATAGCTGTAGTGATTGGTACCGAATTTGGAAAAATAGTTTCCAAAGAAACTAAAATTGATATCATTGTTACTCCCATGGTCACAATTCTTATGGGGGTGCTAACTGCACAATTTGTGGGTCCAGGAATAGCTGCCTTGATGAATGCTCTAGGTGATTTAATCATGAAAGCAACAGAATTAAAACCA
This sequence comes from Clostridia bacterium, assembly GCA_012841935.1. Classification (NCBI taxonomy): domain Bacteria; kingdom Bacillati; phylum Bacillota; class Clostridia; species Clostridia bacterium. The sequence continues at coordinate 5,868 of DUTS01000062.1, read as the reverse complement.
ATTCCCATGGGTGTTTTAGTTTCCCTGTTAATGGGTTTAGCTTTAACAGCACCTATTTCTAGTGCCGCTTTAGCTATTATGTTGGATTTAAGTGGTTTAGCTGCAGGTGCGGCTACAGTAGGCTGTTCAGCTCAAATGATTGGTTTTGCTATTGCTAGTTATCGTGAAAACGGTTGGAGTGGTTTAATTTCTCAGGGTTTAGGTACATCTATGTTGCAGATTCCCAATATTGTTAAAAACCCTTTAATTTTAATTCCACCAACACTAACTAGTATGCTTTTGGGGCCTTTGGCTACAACAATTTTTCAAATGAAAAATGTACCAGCTGGTGCAGGGATGGGTACAAGTGGTTTAGTGGGTCAATTTGGAACTATTGAAGCTATGGGTGCCAGCCCGAATGTTTTTTTAAACATCGTGATTTTACATCTTATTTTACCGGCAGTAATTACACTTTTAATTTCTGAATTTATGCGTCGTCGGAATTGGATTAAATGGGGGGATCTAAAGTTGGATACTTAGACCAAGTTAAAATCTTGGTTATTTTACTTCCGATAATAGACATTATGTTAACTTGATTAAAAATCGTCGCTGAGAATATGAAAAATAATCATTCTATATTATAATTATGATTAACGGAGGTATCCAAAATGCAAAAGGCCCTTTTAATTTATAATCCTTATTCTGGTGATCGCAGTATTCTTCACCAATTAGATTATATTTTAAAAAAAGCACAAGAAAATCAGGTAGTTTTATTTCCATACCGTATTGATAAAAATAGTAATCAGTTTTTAACCACTTTAAAACTTAATCAATTTGACTTTGTAATTCTTTCTGGTGGTGATGGTACCCTTCATACCACTATTAACTTTTTTTTAAAAAATAATTGTCATATTCCCATCGGTATTATTCCCGCCGGAACCTGTAATGATTTTGCTAGCAGTCTGCAGATCCCTACAAGTCTTGAAGACTGCTTAAAGGTTATTTTTGAGGGTAAAACTCGAGCGGTGGATTTGGGTTTACTCAATGATGAACATTATTTTTTAAACACTTGTGCTGGAGGACTATTTGCCGAAATATCCTTTAATACTAATGATGATTTAAAGCGGAATTTCGGGCCTTTGGCTTATTATTTAAAAGCTTTAGGTGAAGTAGCTTATAAAAAGGCATTTCCTTTAAAAATTACTACAGAAAGAAAATGCTTAAAAGTAAAAAGTCTTTTATTTTGTATTTTGAATGGTACTCATGGTGCCGGTTTTACTAATTTGATCAAGGATGCAGATATTTCTGATGGTTTAATGGATATTATTATTATTAAGGATTGTTATCCTCTTGATTTAGCTACCTTGTTTTTTCGAGTCTTAAGTCAAGAGGCCCTTGATACTAGACATGTAATGCGACTGCGGGCTAGTGAATGTCTTATCGAAGGACCTAGAGATGTTTATTTAAGTGTAGATGGCGAAAAGGGTCCTCCCCTTCCTTCCCGGGTAAAATTTTTGCACCAGGCTTTAAAGGTTTTCGTGCCCTAAGGGTAATGCTGATAAGTTTTTCCAAACCAGTGTTTGTAAAATAAATTAAATTATGTTACAATTTGAATAAATGTTATTTTGTGAGGAGGATGTTCTATGTATGAAAGTTTTGTAGATCTTTCACCAAGGCAAAGGGAAATTTTAAAGGTAATTGTGAAAGAAATTAAAAGTAAAGGTTACCCACCTACTGTTAGGGAAATAGGGAAAATAGTGGGACTGAAATCAAGTGCTTCAGTACATAATCATTTAAATCAGTTAGAGGAAAAAGGTTATATTAAAAAAGACCCGGCGAAACCGCGGGCTATTGAAATAATAAATGAGGCTCTAAAAGTTAATAAGGATTTAGTCAATGTGCCTATAATTGGACAAGTAACCGCCGGGAAACCTATTTTAGCTGTTGAAAATATTGAGGATACCTTCCCCCTTCCTTATGAATTTACGGGTACTGATGAAGTGTTTATGTTAAATATTAAAGGTGACAGTATGATAAATGTGGGAATTTTGGACAAGGATTGGATTGTTGTTAAAAAACAAAATACGGCTGAAGAAGGTGATATAATTGTAGCTATTATCGAAAATGAAGTCACGGTCAAAAGATTTTACCGCGGCCACAATTATATTCGTCTCCAGCCGGAAAATGATTTTTATAACCCTATTATTGTTCGCAGTGATCGTGAATTAAAAATTTTGGGTAAAGTAATTGGTTTGGTTCGTAAATTGAATTAAGGCTGATAACTAGTTATGGTTTTGCTTTTTTCAGCATAATCTTCTAGGGCCAAATAAATTAGTTTATTAAGTAGGTCTTCCTTAGAGATTCCGGAATGCTCCCATAATTTTGGATACATACTAATTTCCGTAAAACCAGGTAGGGTATTAATTTCATTTATTAAAATTTCTTCCGTATTCTTAGTGATAAAAAAGTCTATGCGGGCAAGACCTGAACAATCAAGGGCCCGATAGGCTCGAATAGCTAATTTTTGCATTAATTCTACCTGCTCATTTGGTAAATTAGCGGGAATATGCAAATGAGAAGTATTTAAAATATATTTGGCTTCATAATCGTAAAATTCATTACCAGGAACAATTTCCCCGGGGATAGATGCCTGGGGTTCATCATTACCTAAAATACTAATTTCAAATTCGCGTGCCTCTACTCCCTTTTCTACTATTATTCTTCGATCATAGCGTGCCGCAATTTTTAAAGCCTGTTTTAATTCTTTTCGGTTTTTAACTTTAGAAATACCAACACTAGAACCCAAATTAACGGGTTTTATAAAACATGGATAGCCTAGTTTTTCTTCAATTTTTAAGCTCAGGCTATCTTTTTCTATTTCCGAGCGTGATAATCCTAAATAAGGCACTTGTGGTAGATTAGCTTGTGCAAAAATATTTTTCATAATTATTTTATCCATGCCGGCAGCTGAAGCAAGTACACGGGCACCCACATAAGGTACTTGTGCCAATTCTAATAAACCTTGAATTGTACCATCCTCACCATAGGTACCGTGCAAGACCGGGAAAAAGATATCGGCTTTAGTGATTTTTTTTAAATTAGGTAAACTATAAATTTGGCCGCCAGAATTAGGAAAAGGCAAAATAGTAATTTTTTGTTCTTGAAATTCTTCAGGCCGAAAATTGGGTATTTGGGCAACGGGAATTGGTCCATACCATTGTCCATCTTTAGCTATACCTATGGGGAAAAGATTAAAGTTTTCTTTTAAACCTTGAGCAACTGAATACGCTGAATTAAGTGAAACTTCATGTTCACCAGAACAACCACCGAAAAATAAAGCTACCATTAATTTAGACATCTAATCACTCCCAGATTATTTTTATTCAAAACTGTTGTAGTATATTTCTTTTTTTATTGAGAAATAATATCGATTATGGGGGTGAATACAGTGAAAAAAAGACGTGTAGGTTGGTTAGTTACAGGTTTGGGTGCAGCTATGACTAAAATAGGTTCTAGAATGCGGGGTCCATTGGGTGCAGGTTTAAAAGGATTTGGAATTGCCCACATTATTTTAGGTACATTAAATATGTTAAAAACAACTCGTAAATGACAGGTTAATTCCGAAGTAAATTACTTTCCGGGAGTGTTTTTAAATAAAGATTTCTGCTGGGATAAGCTAATTTAATTCCTTCAGCCTCTAAAATCTGCAGTATTTTATAATTAACATCTTCCCGGACGTGTAAAAATTCCCTAAAAACAGTGGTAATTGTAAAAAAGTAAAAGTAAATTTGAAAGCCATTTTCACCAAAATCACGGAAATGAACATAAATTGCATCTTGGTGTATTTCCGGATGATTTTTTAACATTTGTTTTAGTTTCTGTAGACAATTCGTTAGTTTTTCTTGAGGTGTATCAAAGCTTACTGTTAATTCAAAATCGATACGCCTTTTTCCTCTTTTAGACCAATTAGTTATCGCTTCATCAGCTAAGGTGGAATTAGGTACGGTAACCAGTGCTTGGGTAAATGTTCTGATTTTAGTACTCCGGAAACCAATTTCCTCCACCGTTCCTTCTACTTGTGAAGTACTAATCCAGTCATTTAAGGTAAAAGGTTTGTCTAAAAGAATTACCACGCCGCCAAAAATGTTGGCTAAACTATCTTTAGCCGCTAAAGCGATGGCCAAACCACCCAAACCCAAACCGGCAATTAAGCCATTGAGATCATAATTCCATTCTTGGGCAATAATAGTAAAGGCGATTAAAACAAGCACCACCCGTAAAAACTTGGAAAGAAATACAGCTAAAACTTGGTCAATTTCCAAGTTTAATTTTGTTTGTAATTTTTTAAAGATAACTGATTCCAAATCTGTTAAATTATAAATCCCCCAGGTTATGAGGATTATAAATATTGAGCGTGATATCTTGGAAATAAATAGTGTTTGTTCACTTGTAAAAGGTGCAAAAAAACAAAAAACAGCTAAGTAAAAACCTAAGAAAATAAAGAAATAATGAATTGGTTTTTTAAAGGACAATAAAAGATTTTCGGTAAAAGGAATATGAACCTGTTTTACCATTTTTAAAACAAATTTAAAAATCAAATTTGTTAATTGATTTTTAATTAACCAAAAGAAAGTAATCAGAATAATTGCACAAGTGCTCCGAACCAATAAATGCGGTAAGGCCCCTATAAATTCGGAAATGAGCGATAAGTTCAAAAAATCAGCACCTCTCTTCATTTAAATCAATAAATTTATGTGGTGAAATAGTGGAAACAGCATGTTTATAAATTAACTGTTGTTTACCGTCAATATCCATAACTATGGTAAAGTTATCAAACCCTTTGACTAAGCCCTTTAATTGGAATCCGTTTATTAAAAATAGTGTAATTGGTATATTGTTTTTTCTAACTTGATTTAAAAAATTATCCTGTAAATTAAACTGTATTTTACTCATATATCTTTCCCTCCTTTATATTTTCTTTTATTCTGCACCTAAGCTTAGAGTCCTGCTTAGATATGCTAAGATTTGAGTTTTCACGTCTGGTGCTTTAATGTCAAACCATTTTATGGCTTTATTTCTTTTAAACCATGTCCACTGCCGTTTGGCAAAACGGCGGGTATCTCGTTTTATTAATTCAATGGCTGTATTTAAATTTATTTCACCTTGGTAATATTGTATTAATTGTCGATATCCCAATCCTTGTAAAGCAGTTAATTTCGGTGAATAGCCTTGTTTTAAAAGAGCAGCCACTTCTTCTAAAAAACCATTAGCCATCATTTTATCCACTCGTTTTTCAATATTTTGGTAAAGCAGATTTCGTTCCATGCTTAAACCCAGCATCACGGCATGGTAAAGTGGTTTTTGTTTAGCTGTGTCTTTTTTTTCGGAAATAAGTTTACCATTTGTAGCCTGATAATATTCTAAGGCTCTACTGACCCGTTTTAAATCATGTGGGTGAATTTTTCGAGCAGCTTGTGGATCAATTTTTTTTAAAAGTTGGTGGACATATTCTTTACCTTTCTGTTTAGCTAAGGAATAATAATAGCGGCGATATGGTAAAATGTCACCTTGACCGGTAAATTGGTAGGGATAAAGTACTGCATCAATATAAAACCCGGTACCACCAACTAAAAAAGGTAGTTTCCCCTTTTGGCTGATCTCTTTAATTTTTTCCCTAGCCAGTTTTTGGAAATCAGCTGCACTAAATGGTTCATCTGGATTACAAATATCAATTAGATGATGAACAATTCCTTTGGTTTCTTCGGGTTTAATTTTAGCAGTGCCGATATCCATTCCCCGATAAACCTGCATGGAATCTCCGGAGATAATTTCACCATTCATTTTTAAGGCTAAATCTACCGCTATTTTTGTTTTTCCTACAGCAGTGGG
>DUTS01000061.1 GCA_012841935.1 Clostridia bacterium | reverse complement strand
CTATCAGTATGCATAAAACCTGCATAAGCATCCAATCCTACTGCTTCTAGTGCACTGGCCACATCATTTGACAATATAGAATAAACATAAGACAACATGGCATTTACCGGATCGAGAGGTGGTCTTCTAGTTCTCCCATTATATTCGAAAGTTTCTTTTTGATTAAGTATCATATCATTAAAACAGCCAAAATAAATTGATTGGGCAGTACCTTCTAAACCTCTTAGTTTATCCATAGAATCTACTTGTATAACTTTTTTCAAAAGTTCGGCTAAAGATTCTGATGAGTATTTTAAATGCTTAATATCTATTCTTTGGTTATATTGTCTGATGTAACGCTCTAACGTCCACCTTTCATTATATATTTTTGCAAAAACTATATTCTTAGAAATTTCTAAACATAATTCTTTATCATCTGCCATTCGATATTGTCTGCGTCTTAACAAAATATTTCCTTTAGATTCACCCTTTAATCTTGCAATAAATCTACCCGTAGGAGTCAAATAACTTATTCCAATACCATAATCCATGCATTTCTGTATTAACTTTGGACTCATGCCCAAATAGGAAAACAGAACTATATCTTGTAAATTATGACAAGGATAACGAACCAAAATTTTTCCATTTTGCTTTATCACGATATTTTCCCCTGAAGTGGCCAAGTAAACGTTTGGTAATGTGATATAAAGTGTATTTAATAACTGTTTCACTCCTTTAACCTCATTTCAATGTATTTTGATACTGGCATAACTCTATCTAATTCTGGCAAACACAAATTCTTAAGGGAACAAGTTTTACATTTACTAGTCCTTCTAACCTTTGGGGTATATTTTTTTAAATAATAATTTTTCATTTCACTAAGAATAATGTTTAAATTTTTTCTTAATTCATTTGTAAATATTATTTTCTCCCTACATCTCGTATGAAAATAAAAACAAGCACCTTCCTTTATTTTTAAACCTAACATTTCCTCTAAACATAAAGCCTGTGCTAATAACTGCATAACATCACTTTCATTAGCCTTTGGTTTACCCCTTTTATATTCAACGGGATAAACCTTATATTTTTGATCATATTTACTAAAATAAAACCCATTATTATCCGGGTGTAATTCTACTACATCACATTTGCCCTGTATTTGTAACTTATGGGAACAAACAGGCATTGACCTGAAAATTCTTATACCATTTTTTATTTCACAAGCTCTTGAATTATCAACCTTACCATGTTTTATTTGTCCATCTATTGTAAAAAAATTTTCTTCCCATAATTGCTCTATATGAATCAAAGCCCACTGTCTTCTACAAAAAATAAAGTGTTGTATCCCCGAAATCAACAAATAATTTTCACTTTGCTGCATAGCACCCTTAAATTCCTTCTATTTCCTCTAAAATCAAGCCTAATTCCTGATAATGATTATATTTTTCCTTATCAAGATAAATCAAATAATCTTCGTAAGAAGTAACCTTCTGAACTTCCGGTTTTAACTCAACTTGTATTAAATTGTGAATTTTTGCAGAGGAGGCTACCCCCAATTTATGTGGGTGTTCAAACCAATAAACCTTTTTAACCTCCATACTTCCTTCAGGTCTAGCAGAAGACATATCATTAACAAATAATTCCTTTAACGTCTTTTTAATTAGCTGTGCGTCCTTATAAGTAAAACCAGTTTTTTCGGCAAAATAACAATTTATACTACCAACAAATTTATATACCCCAAAATCAATAAAGTGTTTAGTCCCCATCGTATCACTTGATCTGGCTTTTCCTACTTCCGCCTCCATACCATTTGTACTTCGCGTAATTTGCATAGTTATTATCTCTACCGGACTCAGGCTTTTTGCTAAACTAATGGAAACAGGTCCCCGTATACCTAGTGCCCTTTTTTGAAAAGTCATCACTTGACCAAAACTTCTTACATCAATCCATTTTTTGCACGATTCTTTAGCTACAATTTCATCCTTCATGGATTTATCGAAATTAGCATTAAATCTAGCTTCAAGAGATCGATGATCATCCACGATTCTTTCCCGGGCTTGAACAAAAATTTCATGCCCCAAATCCTGCATCCTATTCCTAATTTTCCTTTTGATGCACACATCGGAAACTTCCCCATAGCCATCATAATCAGTTCTAGGCATATTCCCCATTAAAGGATCACCATTCGGATTAGCATTACTCACAGTAAAAAAACTCACAAAATCAACTTTTTTTTCTAAAACACTCATGTTTATTCACTCTCCTCATTTTTTTTATCTCTTTTTTTATAGAACTCATTTTTCTGATAATAATAACCTAAAACAAAATCTTCATTTAATGCTCCCTTATCTCCGGTTTGGATATCATCTAATTCGATAAGCTTTAAAGTTATTTCGGTAATCATTTTATCAAAAAAAACATACATGCCAGGCTTGCTTTTTTTCAAAATATTCATATATGGCTTAATCTTAGAT
>DUTS01000060.1 GCA_012841935.1 Clostridia bacterium | reverse complement strand
TTCCGGGGTCCTTATCATAGCACTCCACAAACGATCAGCATTTGTGATTCGTAGGTTTTTACCTCTTTCTTTTTTAAGGTCTTCCCCATCCCTACCAAGCAACGCAGCCAATTCTACCCTTTCATAAATTGCCATTAATTTACCATAATTAAAATCTCTACTGCTTTTCACTTTTTTCACCTCACTTATTTTATCAGGATTTAAATTATAACCCTCATAATCATATTTGTGTTTTTTTATCAAAGCACAACCAATACTTAAAGCCTTTTGCCAAGCCTTCTTATAGGAATGTTTATTGGAAAGCTTATTAAAAGCCAGACGGGCTATATCTCCAGGTAATTTTTTTGAATCAATAACACAAGGTAATAAACGCTCAATTGTACTCCTTACTAACTTTTTATTTTCACAAGTCAAATAGCCTTTACTATTTTCCTCACCATATAAAAAATTAACTATTTCATAAAGCGAAGGCACCCAGTGCTTATTATAGAGCTTCCAGCTAACACTTTCATACCAGTTCTTAACCCTTTCATATGCTTCCGACCTAGTAAGCCGTCTAAAATATTTAATTGAAACCCTACCATTACTAATTTTTTCAACTATCAAAACATAAAAATCATTTTTAGCAGCGAACTGCCTGTTTTTTCCCAAAAAATAATCTCCCAGTAAATTAGATACTTCACCTCCCAATTCAGACATAGTTAATTCTTCAATTTCATCATCTGCGAAATTCCATTTAGAAATAAGCTCAAATCCGCCTTTTTCCAAATCATGAGCAAGCCAATTTACAACATAGGCATCCCCGCCAATAAATCGCCGATAAGTCTCATTATCCAGCAAATATTTAAGCATATTATGGATCTTTTGCGAAGCACTATAACTTAAAGAGAAAATATCCTTCCCCTTTTTTATCCTCCCATAATAGGTTTCATTATTATTGCTAATGCTTATTAACTTTGCATTGCCAATAACACCCCGATGACGCTCTATACAATAATCTTTTTGACCAGTAGCACTACATTGGCGTAAATTTCTTTCACTTTGATTCATTTCCTTTACATAATCAATATAAAAGTTGTGAAGCCCTACATCCCTAGTCACACTTATATCAGCAGAGTACAATTTTTCTATTTTAAAAGTTATAAATATCTTACTTAAATTAATGGATTTTTCTTTGACTTTATCGGCAGCCTCTTCAATCTTATATTTCAAAACATATTTATCATCTATGCTATATTCACAATCCTTTACGAAAAACCTTAAAAAATCATCTAATATTTCATTCCTGCAAATATACTTTCCAATTATTTCGAAATTCTTACATAAACCCTTCTCTTTTTCATATTCCAATAACTCTTTAATACCTTTGTGATATTCCTCATTTTTCTTTACATCAATTTCCTCAGCTAAATAAGATAATTCGTCACAGATGGCATGTGGTGCAATTTTTGCCCCCGAACGAGTAATAGAATCTTCAGTTACTGGAAAAATCACAATTTCGTCCTTTTCCAAAAAACACCCCCCAATGGCATTACCTTTTTCATCAATTGTTATTTCAAAAACATCATTACCATTACTTTTTCTAGAGGAATGAAATATTGGTACTAATACTTGTCCTTTCTCCGCCAAGCTATGATTATCTACTAAATCATTGGTCTGTGCAAATTCATATGTATCAAAAAGAGCACTCATTAAATTCATCAACATTCACCCCCTTTTTTTCATATTCAGAAAATGTTTGCTCTGCACTTAAAAAATCTTCTTTACCGAATTTTTTAATTGCATACTCCCCTAAGGTATGTTTAATAGAACAATCCTTTGGTTCAATAAAATTAATGACACCATCATGCATTGTTATTGGGGCAAAATTAGAAGTTAATACCTTTTTTGTCTTCTCATCATATGCTTCGCTGGGATAGGTAAAAGAATGAAACATGATTCCCAAAGAAACATTTTCACCTTCATAATAACTTTTGGCCTGATTAAAATAATTTTTATGTATTCTTTCAATATATCCTACACATTCTCTAGTTCCCAAGAAAATATCCCGCCGACCACCTTTATTCATTGAACGCAACAATATTTGTTCATGTTTTTTTTCATTCCAATCATAAGCTAGATCCAAACGATTAACATTCCATCTAAAATGATATTTAATTAAATACTCAACATCTCTTAAATATGTATAATAGTTCCGATCCTTTCCACCATCTTTCATTGGTGAGAGAATCCCCTTAGCCTCAGTTTTAATTTGCTTGATAACCTTCACGGAATCAATAACATAATAGAGACTGGGCTTCCAATAACAGGCTTCTACAATCCCCTTAAGTGCTTGATAAGTAGGCACCTGATAAGTAAACTTCTCACCCCCTCCTTTAGTCATCGGATCCGTAAATAATGCATAATCACCAAACACTTTCATATAAAACGGGTTAGATTTAAATACTTCCATAGCCTTTCCCTCCCCTTTAAAAAATCAATGTTTGTAGTTCAGCTTTAGTGAGACCAACCCTTTCGTCATAAGCCTCTCGATCCAAAATAAATAGTTCCCCATTTAATTCTTTGCTGATATAATTTTCATCTACTGCGGTTCTTCTAATATTAAGCGTATAAGATTGCAAGCTGTTTAAAATTTTTTTAATCCCATAATAATTACCGGATTCTATAAATTGATATAATTTCTCCAATAAATGTTCATTTTTATATTGAACAATAACGCTTATCGTATTTTCCTTTATAAGATCAAATTCCAATGCAGCGGTTTTAAAACTTTGTCTTAATTTAAAATTAACCTTGACACCATGTTTATTTTTGTATTCCTTGCACATTTGAGGATTATTAGTTAATAAATTAAAGATAGTTTCATCTGTCCCGAAAGGATATTCCAAACACCTACTTTGAGCGGTAATATTTAAATACAGTTTCTGAAAATAATAATCAGCGGCTTTTTCAATATTTATTTTATTATCACCGACATCCTTAATAGGCAATAATGTCAGGGCAGTTTTAGCTGCCTCTTTTTGTCTTCTAATTTCCGGCAAATACTTTAAATTTTCTTCAATTAATTGTAAAACAAACAAACTTCCCGGGGTTTCCTTTTTTCCCTCCCGATTACAACGCCCCCCGCATTGAATAACACTATCAATCCCGGCCAGTGCCCTATATACAACATCAAAATCAAAATCCACCCCGGCTTCAACAAGTTTTGTACTTACACAAATTAACTTTGTACCACCTTTTCCCTTTCTCAATTTTACTAATCTTTCCTTGAGCCTATTAATTAATTCCAACCTGTGGAAAGGACATTGATTAGTAGTCAAATATATAATTTCTACTCCTTCCTCAATTAATTCAGAATCAGTATTTAAAGCCCGATATAAATTAGCTACCGTCGCTTTCGTATTTAAAACAATTAATACACTCATTTCTTTTTTTAACTGTTTTTTAACATGCTCCACAATTTCTAGATTACTTAGATAATTATCTAAATTTTTTCCCATTAAACTATAGTAATTAACCCTAGAAAAAACTTTCGCTTTACTTAAAGCCTTCATTGTTTGCGGGCGACAGAGACTGCCTTCATAAAAACAAGGATATTTTAAAACATCGGTATTGTCTAAATGAGGTGAAGTAGCTGTACAATGAACTATTGTACACTTCATGATTTGTGCCAAAAAATTCGTCATTAGATTAAAATTAAACATGGCCTTAATAGGCAAACTTTGTATCTCATCAATTAACACAACAGAATTTATTAATTTAGAAAATCTTCTAATATTAGTAGCTCTATGTTTAAATAAAGTATCAGAAAATTGCACTAATGTAGTTAAGATGACTGGCATTTCCCAACTTTCCTTTATATATTCTTGTGGTCTATAATTTCTTTCATTTTCTGCTACTTGGTCTATTTCATAATCCTCTATTAAATTACTATGATGTTCTAAAACATGATCATCACCCAATACCTTCCTAATCTCAGCCGCATTTTGCTCAAGAACAGATAAAAAAGCAGTACAATAAAAAATTCGATTTTTTTGAAATTGCCTTGCATTACCGATTAAATACCTTAATCCAGCAAAAGTTTTACCAGCCCCCACTGGTAAATTCAATTTAAAAACACCCTGTACCTTTGTTTTCGAAAAATCATAAATTTCGTTAGCTAACTTTGTTCGCATTACATCAAGACTCGATTTATCCACCTTCTGTTCAAATTTCCTGTAAAGACTTTTTACAGACTCTCCCATGGTAAACCAAAGATCATTAAGTTCCTCACGAGAATATATTTTATTCTTATGTTCCAAATAATAATTAGCGGAATCGTAAATATCGGCTTCTTTTAAAATTGATAGTAACAGCCTCACCAAGGCACCATAATAAAAATGTAGAGCCTTCATTCTACAAATCCTTTTTTCTTTAGTGGAAGAATAATTAACTTGAGGGGCTAAATCAGAAATTTCCTTATATATTTTAATAAATTCAAGAAAACCTTCATAATAAAGGGCAACAAAGGATTTTTCCTCTTTTTGCTTTAACACTCTATTTAACACATCTAAAAATTCCAAATCCTCCGATGTTATTTTTTCCGATTTTAATCTTAAACCAGTTCTGTATTCAAAATCCTGATCTATTATGTCATATAAACCATGATGGGCTAAAATAGGATACATTAGAACCTCATTATATAATTGCC
>DUTS01000059.1 GCA_012841935.1 Clostridia bacterium | reverse complement strand
TACTAATAATATAACACAAAAGTTATAGTTTAGCAAGCTGGTTCTATAATATTTTATAGTTTCATGTCAACAGCCCCTCGCCCCCCTTGAGCAAAACAAACCCCGGCCGGACAATGCTTGTCCAAATGGGCCAAAATTTCTGTTTCTAAATGTTCCCAACAAGTATCCAAAGCCCTAGTCGCCGAACGACCCAAACCACAAAATGAGGCTGTTCTCAATAAATTACTTAAACGTTTAATTAACTTTAGGTCCTCCTTACTCCCTTCACCCCGGGTTAATTTTTCCAAAAGGAAAAATAATTGTTTATTTCCTTCCCGACAAGGAGTACACTTACCACAAGATTCATGTCTAAAAAATTCGGTTACCTGTTTTAAATAATCAAGCACACAAACTGATTCATCCAAAACTACAATGGCCCCAGAACCCACACTTAAGCCTACTTCTTTTAAAGCCTGATAACAATAGGGAGTATCTAGTTGATGTAAAAAACCGCAGGGGCCAGATTGTCCACCCAAATGATAAAATTTAATTTTACGCTCGCGGGGTCCTCCCCCCAAATCAAAAATTAAATCTCGCAGGGTTAGTCCAAAAGGCACTTCATAAACACCAGGTCGAGCAATATGACCAGAAAGACAAACCAATTTGGTACCACCACTTGCCGCAGTACCCCAAGCCGCATATTTCTTTCCCCCTTGCTCCACAATCGTGGGAATACAAGCAAAGGTCTCTACATTGTTGACCAAAGTTGGCTGCCCATATAAACCCACCTCAGCTAAATGAGGTGGCTTAACTCTTGGTCTACCAATTTTACCCTCCAAGGAATTTAACAAAGCCGAATTCTCTCCACAAATATAGGCACCAGCACCTAAATGAATCTCAATCGCAAAAGAAAAATCAGTTTTTAAAATATTTTCGCCTAAATAACCGGCCTCTTCCAATTCCGCCAAAGCCTCTAAAAGCAATTTTTCCAGAAAGGCATATTCACCCCGTAAATAAAGGTAGCCTTTTTTCGCCTGAAAAACATAACCGGCAATAATCATACCTTCAAGAACCCTTAATGGGTCTTTTTCCAACAATAATTTATCTTTAAAAGTACCAGGTTCACCTTCATCAGCATTAGCCACAATATATTTAGGAGTACCTTTAATATTTAATAATTGCTCCCACTTAGAACCTGTGGGATACCCAGCACCCCCACGTCCCCGTAAATTTGACTGTTTAACTTCACGAATAATTTCCCGGGGGGTCATTTTTAAAGCCTTTTTCAATCCCCTTAATCCACCAGCCTGTTCATATTCCTTTACCGATGTAGGTTCTATTTGATCACAATTGGCTGTAATTACTCGTTTAATCATCGCCCTTCCCCCCGATACTGCTTAATTAAGTTTACTATTTTTTCCCGTGTTAAATGTCCATAAATTTTATCACCAATTTTAATAGCAGGAGCCTGATCACAAGCACCCAAACAATAAGTATATTGTAAAGTAAAGAGCTGGTCCTCCGTTGTTTCCCCCATTTTAATCCCCAACTCTGCTTCTAATATTTCCGCCACCGTAATTTCCTGAACAACCTGACAAGGCGGACTTTTACAAATCTCAATAACATAATGACCACGTGGTTCACTAGCTAACATTTCATAAAAGGTTAACACTTCATAAACCTTACTTAAAGGCAGCCCCAATTCTTCGGCTACTAATTTAGCCTCTCCACTACCAACATAATTATTGCCCGAAGCTTTTTGAATCTCCAACAGAATCGACAATAACTGCTCCCTAGCTTTACCACGTTGTTTAATAATTGCCAAAACTTCTTCTTTTTGTATCACCACCATGCTTCACCCTGCTTTCCCCAGTATAGTAAACAGCCTTTCTATTCAGTTTAACAAACATGAGCCTAAAAAAACAGGGCAAATTTTATTTTGCCCTGAAAATTTTACAGCCATTTCTTAAAATTAAGCCCAAGCGAATCTACAATATAGAATCAGAAATGTTATAGATAACCTGACCATGCTTTAGAATCTCATCAAGAAATCCGCTCCGGTTATTATTTCTTTCAAAAAGCACTGGCTCAATCCGATCATCAATACCCCTTCTTAGTTTGTATAATAATGCTTCACTAGTTAAAAGATCATCAATCTTGTCTACTATAATGGCTATATCAATGTCACTATTTTCATCCCAGGTTCCTTTTGCATAAGAACCATATAGAATGACTTTCTCTGGTTTCAGCTTATCCTTAATTAAATTTGCATATTGCTGTGCTTTCTTTAAAGCCTGTTTTTTATCCATAAAAATAAAGCCTCCGTTTCATTTCTCTTTAAACTTTACCACGTTATTTACTAAGGGTAAAGTTTTTTACCCCGGAAATTTTACAGTATTGTTGAGTAAAGCAAAACATGATACGATTATTATAGTCTTAATAATTTTCTGCTTAAGCATAAGACAATATTCTAAAAAAAATCAAGGAGTGAAAAAAATGTCAAAAAGAAATCTTTTGTTTGTCTCAATTATGCTTTGCTTACTTTTATTAACAGTAGGCTGTAGTCAAACAGAACTGAATTACCTGGCTTTACAGCAAGAAGTAAATTCATTAAAAGTATTGGAGAGTAATGGCAGTTTTTCCTTTTCCCTAAAAATTGGCCCCGATTTTTCACTGGAACAAACATTTAAAATCTTTAGTAAAACAGATTTAAACAAGGAAATAGCCACTTTGGAACTTTACTTGGCAGGTTCGGAAGAACCACTTACCGAAATGATCATGGAAAAGGATACTCTTTATTTTTACTTACCGGGAATCATTGAATTCCTATCTACACTTGGTTATGACGAAATAGCGGCCGAATTTGCCACTCTCTTTAAAGGGGCCGAATATCTTTCCACCCAAAAGAGTTTCTTTAATCAAAAACAAACCCATATTATACAGAAGCTACTCACCGCTCTTCCGGAGGGTTATCCAGATTTTAGTACTAATTTAATTACTGAAAAAGACCAGACCTTTACCCTTGAAATGAATGGGCAACAAGTCTTCAACCTTGTCTTTGATTTTCTCGAACATAATCTTCTCAACAATGAAGCAATTGTCAACTGGCTAGGTCAGGTTCTGGATAGTCTTAGTGACGAAGAATTAACCCTACTCAATTTAGACCCTGCCGAAAGGTCAGTTTATGAAACCATGTTGACCATTGCCTCACAAGAATTAGAGACTGAACAAGCCACTTATTTAAAAGACCTCAACATACTAAAAAAAGATCTCCTTGTAGAAATACAACCTTATCTAGATGGCTTTACTTTCAGCAACACCTTATCTCAAGACTCCTTAGGTGCCTACAATTCACAAGTAAACCTGCGGCTTGAACAACCCGGTATAGATTTCCAGCTTAGTGGTCAAAATCGCACCCGAGAAATTGCCCCATTTACGATAACCATACCCGACAAGGTAATCGCTTTTAGTGAACTAACCCCCAAAATGGTTATTGATGTTGAGCAGGCTAATTATACGCTAAATGGTGAACAAGGTTCTTTAATCATTCATAACATTGAAGGTCATCTTTATCTACCCTTACGAAAAATTGGTGAACTCCTAGGCGAAGAAGTAGGCTGGGATAGTGAATTAGGCTACGCCTATGTAGTACGCAATGGTCTTCCTTTAGAGATGACCGGCATCATTATTGATGATCGCATCTATATTAAAATTAGGGATTTTGAAAAATTGAGTTATCAAGTGAAATGGGATGAAGCAACACGTTCCGCTACCATTATTCCAAGCCTTTTTTAAAAAATACGCCGGGGGGCAACCTCCGGCGTATTTCTTTTAAAAAAGATAATTCCTAATTAAACTAATTAAGACTAAAACTATAATTCCCAAAACCCACCACCAATTACTAAAAGGCTCAGCAGCCTTTCCCTCGGTGGGTTTTTTAAATTTCACACCAATTCTTTTCCAAATATTCACTTCTTTACGTCTGCGTTCATATTGATCATTTGACCCTTTCATCGTCTTTTACTACTTCGCTCCTTTCTAAATGGTTATGTAATTACTGGGTTGATCATGAGGTGCCACCTCAATTTTTAATTTTCGTAAACAAGCCTTATTTTCCTCTAAAATCCCTTTAACAGTTTCTAAAGCCAATTCCGGCTGATTATTTTCGCGACTTAAATGAATTAAAACTATTTGCCGGGTACGCGGTCCAATAATTTGGGCTAAAGCCTCCCCAGCAGCCTGATTAGACAAATGTCCCTTTGTCCCAGCCACCCTTTTTTTAAGTGGCCAAGGATAAGAACCATTCCACAACAAATCTGGATCATGATTGGCCTCTAGTACCAAACAATCAGCATTATATAAAGTTTTCACCATTTCAGAAGTAAAAATTCCCGAATCAGTCACCATCCCTAAACGTTTCTCACCATTACTAAACAAAAACCCTACTGGATCACAAGCATCATGAGCCACCCGAAAAGGTTTTATTTTTAAATCACCTAGTTCTATAATTTTACCCACAGAAAAAGTTTTTTTCTGGGTAGGACAAATCGGACCCACAATTTGTTCCATTTCTCCCCAAGTCCCTTCTGTAGCATAAACACTTAATTGCTTATATCTTCTAGCCATTACCCCCGCTCCCTGCACATGGTCGCGATGACCGTGTGATAAAAACAAAGCCGCCAATTCTTGGGGCTGACAACCTGATCCCACTTCCAAGGCCTCAGTTAAAGCCCGACCAGATTGTCCGGCATCAATCATTAATCTAGTTTGTCCGCTTTCCAAATAAAAAGCATTACCAGCACTACTACTCATCAGTGAACAAAACTTCATCTCGACTCCTTCCCCACCCCAGCTCGTGTTCTAATTGTTTTCTACTTAAACCATAAGTTCCCTTTAAAGCTTGCTTAAGTGTTTCACCCTCCCCTAACCTAGTCAATAAAACCGTCATTTTATCTATTCCATAACTAGTCCATAAATAATTAACAGCATCCCGAGCCTGACCATAGGCCAAATATTCCTTTCCCGGTTGATCAAAAAGCCTTTTTAATTCAGCCAAAGCATAAATTTTTCCCTTAACACGCGGTAGTGTAAAACCGGTAATTTTCTCCTCCACAACTTGAGCCAAACCCTCACTCAACCAGCGCGGATAATTACCTTTAGTCACCAAATCTACATAATAATGTGTCAACTCATGTGCCAAAGGTCCCTCCCGAGCAAAAGCCACCATTTCATCAGCCCCACTCCACACCCGCGGTGAAAGCAAATGAATACTCCCAGCCCAATAAACACCAACCGCACTTTTTTCTCCCCAACCCATACCTGCCCGTAAAGTTTCTAAATCAGGGTATAAAACTAAAAGAGGTGCTTCTTTAGGTCGGGGAAATCCCAGCAGCTCACCTATTTGACCGTAATAATCTTCTGCCAATTGCAAAACCAAAGGAGCTAATTCTTGATCCCTTTTAGTATATTTTAAAACAAAATGCTCACTGGCGAGCACCTGATAATCCTCGGTCTGTTTTTCCAAAACAAAACCTACAGCCTTTTGCGAAATAGCCTGCACAACCAAGCGGCCCTTTAAAAAAAAAGTTGACCAATTAAATAAACAAACAAAGGTCAAAAGAATAACCCCTTTTTTTATTAAACCCCTCATGAGGATACACCCCCCTGTATCCTCATTATAGCAAGACTAAAGCACTTTAAGTCTTACCAAATTTAGGCTAAAAATACCAAGCCAAAGTGGAAAGTAGCAGCCCAGCACTAATTAAAATAGCTAAAAAGGCAGTTACCCACTTTTTCAATTTTCGCTTTTGCCCTTTAGTCAGCATCTAATTCCCCCCCAAAAATAAAGCATCTTGCAAATAAGCTTCCACTCCCACCATGACAGAAGCCCCATCACCTACCGCAGTGGCAATTTGTCGAGCCTCTTTTTCCCGGCAATCACCAATCGCAAAAATCCCCGGTAGATTTGTCCTTAAAAATTGATCAGTAACTAAATATCCCTGGGTTTTTTTAAATTCATTACCTAAAAACTCAGTAACCGGCTCCATACCTACATAAATAAAAACACCCTCTATGGCCATTTCCTCTTCTTTCCCACTTTTTAAATTACGAAGTCGCACCACTTCAATTTTGTCACTACCTTTAATTTCTTCTAGAACCGTTGACCAGCGAATGTTAATCTTTTCCGTCTTTTGAACCTGTTCTGCTAAAATTTGATCTGCCCGTAATTGATCACGTCGGTGCAGCAAAACTATTTCCCGTGCAATTTTACTTAAAAACAATGCTTCTTTAACAGCGGCATTACCTCCACCTACCACCACTACTTTTTTATCTCGATAAAAGAAACCATCACAGGTAGCACAATAAGAAACACCCTTACCGTGAAATTCCTTTTCACCTTTTACACCCAATTCTCGCGGTCGAGCCCCAGTAGCAATAATCGCCACTTTACCAACTACTTCTTTTTCTTCACTTACCAGCTTAATTAAATTACCATCCTTAATTAAACTTTTCACTTCAGTTAACAGAAAACTACATCCCAAGCGTTCAGCCTGCTGATAAAACTCTGCCATCAAATCCGGGCCGGAAATTCCTGCCGCAAAACCTGGATAATTTTCTATCCAATCCGTAGTGGTCGCTTGGCCGCCAAAAGCACCAGCCTCTATAAGTAAAGTCCGCCAACCAGCCCGACAAGCATAAATAGCAGCTGTAAGACCAGCTGGTCCACCACCCACAATCAGCACATCATACATTTAATTTCCTCCTATGGTAAATAATTCAGGGGATTTGTATGTCTGCCCCGTACTAATACTTCAAAATGTAAATGTGGTCCAGTACTATTCCCCGTAGAACCTACTTTACCAATCAAACTACCTTGATTAACATTTTGCCCCACACTTACATTAATTTTAGATAAATGAGCATAACGAGTAACCAATCGCTGTCCATGGTCTAAATCCACACAATAACCATAACCACCTTTCCAACCAGCAGAGATGACCCTACCTTTACCTGCCGCTACAACAGAAGTCCCCTGTGGGGCCCCAATATCAAGACCAGTATGTACGGAACTTCCCCGCTTTTTCCCATAAGGAGAGGTAATTCGTCCCCGCACTGGCCAAGTAAAAATACTGGTACCACCCCGGGAAGCAATCATTACCTGTGTACCCCGCTGAATAATTCGCGACCGCGGCTCCTCCACTATCTTCTCTGCCAATAATTCCCGTTCTGTTTCTATCCCATTACATTTCGTTATCCGATAAGTAGTTTCCCGCAATCCAGCCTTACCATATTCCTTAATTTTCTCTTCACCCAAACGTAAATTCTGATTTTGTTCATAAACAATCTTATAAGGCATCTTTTCTTTTACACTTACTTCCACGGTGGAAGTTATAGTTAATAAAGGTTCCTTTTTCTGAAGCACCACAACATCTCCAGGCTGTAAATATTTATTCTGATAATCGGGATTAAAACTTTCCATTTGCTCCACGGTTAAACCATGCTTTTGGGCAATCGTCCATAATGACTCCCCCTCCTTGACCACATGCTCCGCTTCTTTTTCCCTACCCTCGGCCAACAAACACAAAGCTTCCTTTTTAGTTACTAACCGCGGCTCAAGTTTATGCCAAGGCATAATTAAAACATCCTCTGCAAATGCACATTCTACCACTTTTATTTCTCCCGCGGAGAAGTAATAAGTGGGTAAATCCTCAAGTACCCCCTTGGCTTCAGCCTCACTAGCCAAAACAACCAAGGGCTCACCTCCTACCAAAATGGCCCAACGCTCCATTGGCCAAACAGGCCCCACTTCACAAATTTGGCCCTGTTTTTGTGAATCTATAACTTTATGACTGCCTAAATAAAAAAATGCTCCCACCAAAAAACAGATTCCTAAAAACAAGACCCATTTTTGTTCCCTAAATCGACATTGCTGAAAAAGCTGCTGCATCCCAACTCTGAATCGTGCTTGCTTATCTCCCATAATTTAGGCCTACCTTCCTTATGTCATTAGAACAATATTCACTTTTATATTTCTATTATAGTCATCTTCTGCCAACTTTTAAACCATAAAAACCTAAAAATACACCTCAACCATTTTATTATTGGTCTAAACCATCCCCCTTATTCTAATATGGAGAATTGCCTAAATATATGATATAATTAGGTAACAAATTAGGAAGGGAGCAATTCCACATGGAGACAAAATTAAATACATTAATAAAACGGAAGACAGAGAAACGGCTTGCGGAAAAGGAAAAATCCCCAGAAACAACAACCCAAAAAGACCTCCCCGAAACTTTAGTCTCACGCAAAGCAGAACAACGATTACGTGATTTACACAGCCGTTAACAATGATTTATTTTTAAGCCCAGATGTTTTCATCTGGGCTTTTTTTCTGCACATAAAAAAAGACCTTTTTCGGTCTAAGTTGGAGCGGGTGATGGGAATCGAACCCACGTCTTCAGCTTGGGAAGCTGACATTCTACCATTGAACCACACCCGCATAATATGGCGGAGCTGACGAGAGTCGAACTCGCGATCTCCTGCGTGACAGGCAGGCATGTTAACCACTACACCACAGCTCCTGATGGTGGGCGATGACAGATTTGAACTGCCGACATCCTGCTTGTAAGGCAGGCGCTCTCCCCACTGAGCTAATCGCCCTCTGGTGAGCCATCCGCGACTCGAACGCGGGACCCCCTGATTAAAAGTCAGGTGCTCTGCCGACTGAGCTAATGGCTCCATAGGAATCTATATTAGCATATGCCTTTGTTTAATGTCAATCTCGATTTTTAATTTTCGGTTCGCTGTTTTTCAATATTAACAAATTTAGTAAATTCCTTAATAAAACCTAATTCTACCGTACCTGTAGGACCATTACGGTGTTTAGCAATAATGATTTCAGCAATACCAGGTTTATCACTTTCTAAATTATAATAATCATCACGGAAAATAAACATGACTAAATCGGCATCTTGTTCTAAAGCACCGGACTCTCGCAAATGACTGAGAGCCGGTCTTTTATCATGAGTTTGTTCCACAGCACGCGAAAGTTGTGAAAGTGCAATTATCGGTACACTTAATTCCCGAGCTAAAGATTTTAAGGAACGAGAAATTTCGGAGATTTCTTGCTGGCGATTTTCCTGACGGCGGCCGACCTGCATTAATTGCAAATAATCAATAATAATTAAACCTAACCCCTTTTCCGCTTTTAAACGGCGAGCCTTGGTCCGCAGTTCCAGAACGGAAATAGCCGGTGTATCATCAATATAAATTTCAGCCTGAGATAAAGGTTGAGCTGCTCGGGTTAATTGCTGCCATTCATCATCAAGTAATCTGCCAGTACGTAATTTATACTGATCAAGAAGTGCTTCAGAACTAATAAATCTCTGCACCAATTGTTCCCTGGACATTTCCAAACTAAAAATGGCTACCGGTATTTTAGCCTTTAAAGCAGCATTCTGGGCAATATTTAACCCAAAGGAAGTTTTCCCCATAGCTGGACGGGCAGCTAAAATAATTAAATCTGAAGTCTGCCAGCCAGAAGTCATTCTATCTAAATCTGTAAAATAAGAAGGGACACCGGTTAATTCAACTTCTTTACTAGCCAAAGCCTCTATTTTTTTCAAAGTCTCGGACAAGACTTGGCGCAAAGGAATTAAACCGGTAAAACTGCGGCCTTCAGCAATTTGCAAAATCATTTTTTCGGCTTGATCTAGTAAAAGATAAGCATCCTCTGCTTCCTCATAACAGCGATTGGCGATCTGAGTAGATACTTGAATCATTTTACGTAATAGTGATTTTTCAAAAACAATATCTGCATAATGGCGTACATTAGCTGCGGTAGGAACAATATTAGCAATTTCGGTTACATAACCTACCCCACCGACCTGTTCCATTTTATTCTGTCGGTGCAATTCTTCGGTAAGAGTAATCATATCAATAGGTTCACTTTGAGTTTCCAATTTTTGCATGGCTGTATAAATAATGCGATGAGCCTCTTTATAAAAATCTTCAGCTTGCAGAATTTCCAATGCTGTGTAGACAGCATCTTTATCCAACATCATTGCACCCAGAACAGCTTGTTCTGCCTCTAAATTATGAGGTGGTAATTTTTCAAGCAGCATTTTCTTTTCCCTCACTCTTTCCAAATAATTTGAGCTAAAGCCTCCTCAATAGTTTCTACTAAAACTATCTGTGGAGATTGTAAATCAACGGGGATATCGGCTTGATTTTCTCGCGGCAGCAACACCTTGCTGATTTGTGCTTGTTCAGCCCCATATATTTTCTCAAAAATGCCGCCTACAGCCTTCACCCGACCTTGTATGGATAATTCTCCGGTAACGGCCACATCCTGCCGCAAAGGTATTTTCAACAAAGCACTATAAATTACCAGACAAATTGCCAGTCCTGCTGAAGGACCATCCACCTTTCCGCCACCAACCAAATTAACATGTAAATCATAATTATGTAAATCTAAACCACTCAATTTCCTAACCACCGAAGAGGCATTAAAAACCGAATCTTTAGCCATAGAACCAGCTGTATCATTAAAACGTACTTGCCCCTCCCCTTTTTTACGTGCCGGAAAAGCCACAGCTTCAATTTCCAAAAGTGAACCTAAATAACCAGAGGTACCCAAAGCCAATACCCGACCAACTTCTCCCCGTGTAGAGCCCCGCAAGGTGACATAGGGGGTTAAACGGGCCGCTTGAATAACTTCATACATATCCTCGACAGATATAAAGAGCTCTTTACCAGATATGGCCCGGTAATGTACTAAACTATAAGCATCAGCTAATAGGCTATTAGCCTTACGTGCCTCTACCGTATATTTACTAATTAAACTCGGCACCTCAGGTGCCAGTTTTACTTGTAATTTTAAAGCCGCTTGTTCAATAATTTTTTCAATTTCCCGAGGTGAAAGAGGTTCGAAAAACACTTCCGCACAGCGGGAACGAATCGCCGGACTAATTTGTGCAGGTGAACAAGTTGTAGCCGCAATTAAAACAAAATCTGCCGGTGCCCCTTCAGAAAAAATCTTTTTAATATATTGTGGTACTTGGGGATCATGAGAATCATAATAAGCAGAATCAAAATAAACTCTTTTATCTTCCAAAACTTTCAACAATTTATTCTGTAGGAGAGGATCCATTTCACCGATTTCATCAATAAAAAGCACTCCCCCATGTGCTTCAGTAACCAAACCCAATTTAGGTTCTGGGATCCCCGTTTCCGCTAAATCACGACGAGCCCCTTGATAAATAGGATCATGTACTGAACCTAAAAGCGGATTGGTAATCTCACGCGGATCCCAACGCAAAGTAGTTCCATCTACCTCCACAAAAGGTGCTGTAGCTAAAAAAGGTGAAGACGGCATTTTTTTTACTAATTCCAAAACCAAACGTGCTGCGGACGTTTTACCTACCCCTGGCGGCCCATATAATAGAATATGCTGAGGATAAGGACTAGCCATTTTAGCTAAAAGTGCTTGCAAGGCCCGTTCTTGTCCTACAATCTCTTCTAAAGTTTGCGGACGCAGAATTTCCGTAATCGAATTAGCTAATTTGGTAAAATTTCTTTTTTCCAAAACAGCTAATTTTTTTAATGTCTGGGCATTTTCTGGATTAGGACTTCTTTCTTTAATAATTTGCAAACGGACTTCATTTAAATAATCTTCATGCCGATCCTGCATCTTTTTCATTACTTGAGCTTCCAATTCTCGCTCCAACGTCTTTTGAGCAATTAAATCGGTAATTTTTTCTTCAACATCTTTAATTAAAAGATTTAAATCAGCTTTTTCGGCTTTATTTAATTTCAAAGCAGCATCCTGATAAACTAATTTTTTTAAAGCTAAGGCCCTTTCCGGAATCCGTTTAGAATGCAGTGAATTTAAAACTCCCAATTCTTTGGCTTGTAAAGTAAAACTCTCCGCACCCCAAAGATCAGATAACAACTGTAAAAGTGCTTCCACCTGATAGACCACAATTTGCTGTTTAAGTATTTTTTTTCGCCCTAAAATTTGCCGCCAGCTTTTTTGTTTATTTTGCTTTAACATTAAATCCGCTTTTTCTTGGTAATATGTATTTAGCCTCTCCTCCATAAACAAACCTAGCCCCTTTCTTCTTCAGCCTCCACAACTTCTACCTTAATTATAGCTGTAATTTGAGGGTGTAGTTTTAAAGGCACCTCATAGCTACCTAATTCCTTAATTGGCCCTTCCAAAACAATTTTACGCCGATCTATTTCCAGCCCTGTTTTTTCGGTCAAAGAGATACCAATATCACGGGTACCAATCGAGCCAAACAAACGCCCTGCTTCCCCGGCTTTAACGGCAATGGTTACAGCCACATCTTTTAAAGCAGCCGCTGTTTTTTCAGCCCCTGCCAATTCCTTAGCTTCCCGTTGAGCCTGTTTTTCTTTTTTATGTGTCAAATCACGTAAATTACCCGCAGTGGCTTCCACCGCTAAACCCTTTGGTAATAAATAGTTGCGTGCATAACCTTCGGCTACCTCCACAACCTCATTTTGCTTTCCCGTTCCAGGAACATCTTTTCTTAAAATAACCCGCATGTAATTACCTCCCTAATATATTACGATAATCAAATAATAAATCTAAAAGACCTACAGCCATCAAGGCTAAAAAGAGAAAACGAAAAAAGAAGATTACCAAAAAAATTAAAAAAACACGTGCCATAGTACCTTTTACATATTTCCCCAAGTAAAAACTAGCCACAGCTAGTCCTAAAATAAATAAAATTGGTGCATAAATCAAGATGATATTCATACCTATCTGGACAAGTTTTTCCAGAGCAAAGTAATCACCGATTAAATAAGCCGCAAAACCGAAAATAAAGCCCCAAACAATCCACCACGGTAATTGCCAATGACGAAAAGAAGGCAAAACCGGTGTCCTTATTTTCAATTTGCCTAAAATCTGTTGAGCAAGCAAGTAATTTAAAAAAGCTGTGGCCAAAGCCCATAAAACAAAGAAGGCCGGAATAAGTAAAATAGCAGTTTGCGTTAAGGCTGTTAACATTTCCCTTACCGCGGTTTCCGTCACCCCAGTTTGAGCACCCTGCTTAAAAAGACCCAACTGCCGATATAATTCTATGGTTGGTTCAATACTAGCTTCCATTTGTTCAGCAAAATTTAAGGCTTCAAAACCAGTTAATTGTACTAATAAGGCTAGAACCAATAAAAAGGAAAGGACAGCGATCCCAGTACCGACAAACAAAGTAGCCGCCGGCCGCCATTTTTCACGAAAGGCCGCTCCGTAAAAAAGAGCTAAACCCCCGAATTGTAAAATCAGAAAAAAGGCCGACAAAGGATGGGCCAGCATCACAATTAAAACCCCGGCGACACTCAAGGTAATCATACCTACTCGCAAACCATGACGAACAGTAATCACCACAATAGGAATTGTCCATAAAAAATCTATCACTAACCTTAAAAAGGGTAGATAAATCCCGGCTAACCCTAAAATAGCAGTCAGGGCAGCTAATAAAGCCCCTTCAACTATAGCCTGTGTTCGCACGGAATTATGCACTCGCCTCGCTCACCTTTCTAAATTTATATTCTTGCCGCTTAGAACAAAGTCCTGCCCCAAAAAATTGGTATTTTCGACCTAATAATAAAGGGAGCAATTTGCTCCCTTTAGTTTTACTCCGCTATATAAGGAAGCAGAGCAATATTGCGTGCCCGCTTAATAGCTACGGTTAATTGCCGCTGATGTTTGGCACAATTGCCGGAAATCCGCCGTGGTAAAATTTTACCCCGTTCAGTAATATATTTCCGCAGACGGGCCACTTCTTTATAATCAATATCCGTCACCTTTTCCACACAAAAAGCACAGACCTTTTTACGTGGACGACGGCCGCGATCACGTTTCACATGTTTCCCTCCTCAAATTAAAATGGCAAATCCTCTTCCGAAAACTCTACTTCACTACCTACTGCACCGAAATCCTGAGCAGGCTCACTACTTTCACGGCGTTCCAAAAAACGCACTGAATCTGCTACCACTTCTGTAACCCACCGCCGCTGTCCCTCTTTAGTTTCATAGGTTCTTACCTGCATACGACCATCTACAGCTACCAAACTACCTTTATTAATATAATTAGCACAGTTTTCAGCCTGTTTACGCCAAACAACTATCGGTATAAAATCGGCTTCCCTTTCACCCTGCTGATTTAGCCAAGGACGATTAACCGCTAATGTAAATGAAGCCACCGCTATCCCATTAGGTGTATAACGCAATTCCGGATCACGTGTCAACCGACCGATTAATACTACCCGATTTAACATTTTTTCTAGCCTCCCCCCTTTTTATTTTCCTTCCCGCAAAATCATAAACCGTAAAACCTGATCAGCAATCTTTAAAACACGGTCTAATTCTTTGGCTAATTCTGGTGTTCCTTTAAAATTAACAAAAAAATAAAAACCTTCACGATAATCCCTAACATTATAGGCTAATCTTCTTTTTCCCCAATTATCCTGTTCAATAATTTCACCCTGAAAACTAGTAATTAACTCTACTAATCCTGCTTGAAATTCTTCAACTTGTTCTTCTTCCAAATCTGGTCTAACCACCAAAGCCATTTCATAATTACGCATATTTTCACCTCCCCTCGGACTAAACGGCCCTATCATTTTAGATAGAGCAGGGTAATTTCCCAACGTGATTTTCAATTATAGCATATTAATTTTCAGCTAGCAAGATGTCCGAATTGTTTTCTAAGTACCTGCAGGTTTAAATAGAAACCTTTTTCCTAACCGCTTTTTCAAAATCGGCTCTGCTCAACCATACTTGACGCCCACAACCCCTGCATTTAATTCGAAAGTCCATTCCCGTCCTCATTATTTCCCATTCCCGACTGCCACAGGGATGAGCCTTTTTTAAGATCACAAAATCACCTACAGTATATTCTGCCATTATTTTCACCTACTCTAGTTCTAAAATTGTAAAATATTTTTGGGCAGCCTGCCGCACCCAAGGATCTTCATCCTCTAGTAAAGGACGCACCACTTCCTTAGCTTCCCCAACACGAAACCTGGTTAATACTTGCAAACTTTTTACTTTAATTGGCCAAGGGGAATCCTTTAAACACTCCACCACCTTCGGCCAAAAATCACGAAAAAGAAATACAGAAATCGCTTTAAGTGCAGCCCGTTTTAAATTAATATTCTCACTAGCCAGGGCTTCTGATAAAAACCTTTCACATTTAGGATTTTGACTAATAATTAATAATTCCAAAACCTGCACCTTAGCCTCAGGAGAGGCCTGTTGATAAGCATCCAATAAAGCATCCTGTGCCAAATGCCCCATAGCCATTAAGGCTTCACCTGCCCGTGCTGGTGGAATTTCATTTTTCAATAATTTTTCAATTAAAACCGGCACTACTAAACGCGGTGGCTGGTTTTTTAAAGCCTCTGCAGCCTGAAGCTGAATCACTTTTTCATGTTGATTTAATAAATTCACCAAAGCTTGTACTGTTTCCGGTGCAGGCAAATATTGCAGGCAAAAAATAGCCGTCTTTATTTCCGTTTTATTTTCTAGTTGTGCTCTCACCTGTTCAGCTTGTTCGGCAAATAAAAAACGTACCAAACTACGTGCTTTAAGATGATCTAAATCTAAAGAAACTTTTTTAATTAAAGCCCAACACTCCTCAAAATTCAATGTATTTAATTTTCTTTTTAAACCTAATGGCAGCTTTACCGGGGCTTTGAAAATATTTTCTGCCAAAACCACCAATTCCGGAGTTTTCTTTCTACCGAAAAATAAGGCCATCTACACGTCCTCCTGTCAGCAAGAAAAATAATTGATTTAGATGGGGAACTAATAAGGAACACTCCATTTTTTTCAAAATAAGGCTACCAGCCCCTTCCCAAGATGAAGCAATTCCCAACCACGGATTAATTAAACCAATTAAAACAACAAGAATTAAAAGCCGACTAAATAAACCAAAAATCAAACCCCCACCTTTATTTAAATTACCTAAAAATCCTTTCCCTAATAACTTAGTAACTAAATAAGCCAAAAAGACCAAACCTTTCGCCACTAAAAACCAAACTAAAATAATAATTCCTACTTTTAAAACGAGATGAGCCAATAAAAAAGGAAGATCAATACTCATTTCTGAAACCTGTAAATGTTCCGCCAAATAATGAGCTAATTTAGTTATCGTTTGAAAAGATTCTTCGAACCAAAGACTAATCTGAGGTTCAACCTGCCAAGCTACCATTAAACCAATCAACACACTTGCCAAACCGACTAAACTACTCAGTAAACCCCGGCGATAACCTTTATAAGCCCCCCAAAAGAGGACAAGAAGAATTAAACCATCAATAATATTCATCTTTTTAAACCTGTTCTTGTTTAATTAATTTTTTAAATTGTTCCCGGGCTTCGCCAGAGCCAACAATAATTAAAACATCTTGTGCTTTTAATTTTAAATCAGCTGGTGGTGAATAAATCTCTTGTCCTTGTCGATGAATAATCATAATCGTGGCCCCGGTAAGTTGTCTTAAATCCGTGGCGGCGATTGTCTGCCCGACAACCCAAGAATGACTGGGAATAACTAATTCTTCTACTTGCTCCAAAATAGATGCCTTTTGAAAGGAGAATTCTAAAAAACGCGTTAACTCCTTTTCCAATTCCAAATCTAGGGCTTGACGCTGATTCATTAAGGTAACAATTCTTTGTTTATGATCTAAAATTTCTTGCCTTTCTTTATATTCTCTGACATATTCCCGAGCCAATTCCCGAGATTTAATATAAACACCACTACCGGTAATTGCTTCTACTACCCCAATATTCTGTAAAAGAGCAATACTACGGCGTATTGTCTCTGGGGAAACATTATAAGTACCGGCTAATAAAGAACGTCCGGAAAGTTTTTGACCTACACTAAATTCACCCCGTACTATTTTACGAGCCAAATCAACTGCAATCTGCTCATAACGAGCCTCCCCAACCTCCATACGTATCCGCATTTCCAAAGACCTCCAGCCGAATTTTTTCTTGCTTCTAGATTACCCCATCTAGGGCCAGCTTATTTTTGCACTTTTTCCCCCATAATTGGCAGTTATGACTACTGGGGCAAATTTTCCCAAAAACATTACTGTGCCCTCCTCAGTCACAATTGCCTTGTTTTGATTACTGGTATTCCAAACAGCTTCCTGAGTAACCTCCTTAGAAGTACCATCATTAAAAAAGGCGATCACGGCTAATTGATTATAGCCTTGTGTTAAACTGCCTTCAATAATTAACTTTTCAACCTGAGGCTGTAAATCCTCTGGTAAAACTTCTATTTCTAAAAAATCACGCCAACCATAACCCTGAACAGTAATTACTGTCTTACCAATTCTGCCATTAAAATTAACTTCCCCTGCTTGATTAATTGCTGCCACCAAAGGATTACTAGAAGACCAGCGCAATTGACCATTTAATTCCCCAGCACTACCATCACTATATAAACCCCAAGCCGTTAATTTAACCGGCTGAAAACTAAAAGGTAAATAATGTTCCCTAATACGGATTTGACAAAGATGTTTACTACCTAAAGGTGAATTATAACCAGAAAGGGTATCAGTTAACCCCTGATAACTGGCCATAATATTGATTTGTCCGGGATTTGGTGAAAAATAAATTTTGTTTTGATAAATACTAGCTACTTCTGGATTTAAAGAACGCCATTCCACCTGCTCAGTTACTTCTCGACGTTTTCCCTGGTCATCAATACAGAATACACGTGGAGCAAACGGCTCGGACAATATTAAAGGATTATGTTCAATATATAGTCTACGCGGCTCAGCTTTTTCTATGTCCGGAACTTCAACTTCACAAACATCCTCTACTATTTTTCCTTCTTCTCCCCGTCCACTTACTCGGATTGCTACTTTACCCGGCTGACCGGTGAAAGTAAGGACACCCTTTTCATCAATCCCAGCTACCGCTTCATTATTGGTTTCCCAAACAAGATCCGTATTTTGAATCAATTCTACCCCATCATTATAAATAGCGGTAACTGATAAAGAAAGAGGCACTCCATCCCATTCTGGAACATAACGCAAACTTTGATTTAAACTAATTTCCTTTAAAAAACGCTCCACTTTAACTATTCTTTCCGTAGTAAAGCCGCCTACTACAGCTTTAATAACAGCTACTCCCGGTTCACCACTAAAACTAATCACACCTAATGAATTTACCTTAACCACTTCGGGATTACTAGAAGACCAGTCCGCAATCTCCGCTTCTACTTCCTCTTTCGAACCATCAGAATATAAAGTCAATAAAGTTAACTGTTGTGGTTTAGCACGATAAGTGATTTCCGTTTCCTTAATTTCAATTCCTGTCCGCCAGGCTGTCGGCACTTCCCCTTCACTAACAGTGGTTCGCCAATAATCACTTAAGCTACCACAAACAGCCCTAATAGTAACCTCACCTGGTTCACCAGTAAAAGTAACAATCCCTTGTTGATTTACCCAAGCCACCCAGGGATTTGAACTAGACCAAAGGACTTTCTCCTCAGGACCAAAATAACGTCTCTCACCATCACTGAAACGCCCCTTAACCAATAAACGATAAGGTTTTTCACTATAAACTAACCTATTTTCAATCACCATAGTTTCCGGCCAAGGTTTCACTAATACTGTTTGCTGTCCACTCACCTGGCCTTTAGAAACCGAAATGGTTACCGCCCCACCGACCCCGCTAAAATAAAGTCGCCCATATTCCACCTGGGCAATTTTGGGATCCGAAGTTTCCCAGACCAGACCTTCTTTAACCTGCTGTTTGATTCCATTTGATAAAGTCCCGGTAACCGTCAAAGTAGTTACCCGCGGACCTGGCACGATTTCTTCATTTATCTCCAGGCTCACCAAATCTACCGCCTCTGCTCCCAGCGGTAACAAAAATAAACAACAAATTAAAAGACACCAAACTCGTTTTTTCATCATTCTCACCCATAAAAATATCCATCTGCCACAAATTATACCATATTTTGACCAGAGATGCGAAAAAAAACTGCTTTCCATTTATATGGAAAACAGTGTTTTAGCTTGGTTGCGGGAGGAGGATTTGAACCTCCGACCTCCGGGTTATGAGCCCGACGAGCTACCAGCTGCTCCATCCCGCGTCATTTTGCAATTCTTAGTGTACCACAAATCCTCTTAACCCGCAAGCCAATAATTTTTCACGATAGCAGTTAATCCTTTTACAATTATTATTTTTTTAAATATTCGCCTATTGTATAATATAAGGAGTTGAGAGGAGTGATTTATTATACGATTATCTATTTCTAAATCAAAAAACTCCACTTCCCTTTATGTTATTGAATCTACATATAAAAATGGCATACGTTCATCAAGGGTTGTTGAAAAATTAGGCACTGTTAGCGAATTAAAAAAGAAGTTAGGGGAGCAAGACCCTATCGAATGGGCAAAGGAATATATTGCCGAATTAAATAGGCAAGAAAAAGAAAATAAACGCGAAATTCTAATTAAGTATTCGCCTGTTAAGGCTATTCCCAAAGGAAAGCAACGCTCGTTTAATGGGGGATACCTTTTCCTACAAAAGATTTACCATGAATTAAAATTAAATACCTTGTGCCAAAAAATATCCGACAAATATAAATTCACTTACAATCTTGATTCAATTTTATCCAGACTACTTTATGGTAGAATTATTTATCCTGCTTCCAAACTTGCTACTTATAAACTCTCTAAAAAATTCCTAGAACAACCGGATTTTGAGCTTCATCATATTTTCCGGGCCCTTGAGATTATTGCAAAAGAAAATGACTTTATCCAGTCATTTTTATATAAAAACAGTCTTAAAGTTTCTAAAAGAAATACTGCCGTTCTTTACTATGATTGCACCAATTATTTTTTTGAAATTGAACATGAAGAAGGTTTAAAACAATATGGTGTCAGTAAAGACAATAAACCTAATCCCATTGTCCAAATGGGGCTTTTTATGGATGGTGACGGGGTACCTCTTGCCTTCAGCATTAATAAAGGAAATACCAATGAACAACTCACTTTAAAGCCACTTGAGGAAAAAATTTTATCTGACTTTGATTTATCTAAATTTATTGTCTGTACAGATGCAGGACTTTCTTCCAGTAGTAATAGGAAATTTAATAACAAAAAAGGACGTGCATTTATAACAACACAGTCCGTAAAAAAATTAAAAGCCCATCTTAAAGAGTGGGCCCTTAGTCCTACCGGTTGGCATTTAACCGGTAGTAAAAAAACTTATGACCTTTCCATGCTTGATAAAATAATGGCAAGAGCCAGCGACAACGATAAAGAAAAATTAAGCAACAAAGTTTTCTATAAGGAGCGTTGGATTAAAGAGGACGGTTTAGAACAACGCCTTATTGTTACTTATTCTATTAAATATAGGGATTATCAACATAAAATTCGTAATTCCCAAATTCAACGTGCCCTTAAGGCAATACGTAAAGATCCTTCTTTAATTAAAAAGAAACGCCAAAATGACTATAAAAGGTTCATAAAGATAACTAATGTTACCGCCAATGGGGAACCTGTGGAAAAAACATTTTATGATATTGATTTTAAACTAATTGAGAAAGAAAAAATGTTTGACGGTTTTTATGCGGTATGCACTAATTTAGAAGATGATATTTACGAAATCGTAAAGATTAATCGTCGGCGGTGGTTAATTGAGGAATGTTTTTTAATTATGAAAAGTGAATTTAAGGCTAGACCGGTATGTCTAAGTAGAGATGATAGAATACTGGCTCATTTCATGACTTGCTTTATGGCCCTAATTATTTTTAGATTGCTTGAAAAAAAGCTGGGTGATAAATATACCTGTTACGAAATTCTTAATTGTTTGAGGGAAATGAACTTTCTAGAAGCCGAAGATAATGGTTTTATTCCAATTTACACAAGAACCGATCTAACAGATGATTTACATGATATTTTTGGCTTTCGCACAGATTACGAAATTATAACCACTAGGATGATTAAAAAAATCTTCAAGGCTACAAAAAAATAAATATATTACGCAGTTTTTAAAAAAATAAAAAGGCTTGTATCCCTTGGCCATCAAGGAATAACGAGCCTTTTTCTTTTTAAAGTGTCAAAAATGGGATTATACTGAAAGATCTTTTGCCCTGTCAATAAGGTAGGAAATAGAAAAGGGCGAGTTGTATAATTAAATGAAACACAAACAAATAAATAATGCTCATGAGAGCCTTCTCTGTTAGAATGTTAATTGAATAATAAACAGAAACGGAGAAGGATCATGAGCCAAGTATATTGTATCAGAACTCGTCAAAAAGGAAAACATTTAACATTTGAAGAACGGGAGGAATTAGAAGCATTAGTTAACAAAAATAATGCATTACCTAAAAAAGATCGAATAAGTCAGCGTGTTATGGCTAAACGAATGGGAGTTAGTCCAGCTACATTATGTCGGGAATTGAAACGTGGTAAAGTAATATTAAGGGACACTGAATGGCGTAATGTAATGAGTTATTCGGCGTTTAAAGCACAAGAAGACTATGATGAAAAGGCAACAGCTAAGGGACCTCATTTAAAAATAGCTAACAATCATAAATTAGTTAAAAAAATAGAGAATTATATTACAAAAGATAAATATTCTCCGTATGCAACTATTGAAAAATTAAAAAACGATCCAGATTATCGGAAAACACCAATATGTGAACGTACCCTTTATAATTATATTCACCGAGAATTATTAGAAAAAGTAACTAAAAAGGATTTACCACGAAAGGGAAAAAGTTCAAAGAGAAAATATACTAGAATAACAAAGCGAATAAAAGACGTTGATGCTAAATGTATAGATGAACGTCCGCAGGTGGCAAATAATCGAAGTGAATGGGGGCACTGGGAAATGGACTGTATAGAGTCAGGTCGTAGTAAGGGAAGAGCATGTTTGTTAGTACTTGTAGAAAGAATGAGTCGACAAGTATTAGTTTTCAAACTACGTTCACAAACTCAAAAAGAAGTGCAAAGACGGCTTGATCAACTAGAAAAAAAGATAGGGATAAAACGATTTCGTAAAATATTTAAGTCAATAACTGTGGATAATGGAAGTGAGTTTTTAGATTGGCGTAATCTTGAACGTTCATATGTAAGTAGGCACAAAATACTTCGTACACAAATCTTTTACTGTCACCCTTATCATTCATGGGAAAGAGGAACAAATGAGCAGGTAAATGGTCATATACGACGATTCATACCCAAAGGAAGTGCAATAGCTAAATATAGTAAAAAGGAAATTTTAGAAATACAAAAATGGTTAAATGAATATCCACGTAAAATTCTTAATGGGAAAAGTGCAAATGAAATAGTAAAAAAGGAATTAAATAAATGTGCATAATAGAAAAATCTTTACTAAAAAAGAAGTACTAATATAATATTTTAACAGAGAAAAAAGTGTTTCACTTTAACTTGCAATTAGCGGCCTAGGAATAATAAAATAATAAAAGTTGTTAGTTGCACAAAAACATGATACGATAAACATAGTGGCAGTACCTCACATGTGATTTGTTTTGTGTCAACCTAACAATATCCTATATGTGGACGTAC
>DUTS01000058.1 GCA_012841935.1 Clostridia bacterium | reverse complement strand
GACTAGCAATATTTAAATGCATACCAGCAACTAACGTATTAATGTTTTTACTGGGAAATAATTTTTTAGCCTGATTTAAACAATTAGCTACACCAGGATGGCTACAGCCCAAGAAAATACATAAACCACCCGCTACATTAAAAATCAACATTTGCTCATCCTCTAATAAATCCGGAGTTTGCTTATCAGCTTGATAAAATCCGGGAGTCACTGTTTCAAACTCAACAGTCTGGGGAATATTTCCACAAAGAATAACCCCAGGCATAATTTGATAATAATCTTGTGTTTGAACTAATTTAAATTCCGAAGACCAACCCAAACCCACCTCCTGGAAATTACCATCAGGCATAATTTTATAACGTTTTCCCAGTGCCTTTTCATGAACATAAACTAAAGGCAACTGATCAGGATTGGGAAAATAATTTAAACCCCCACCATGATCATAATGTCCATGGCTAATTATTAAATGATCTGTTTTTGTCAAATCCAAACCCATCTTCTGAGCATTGTGTAAATAAACAGCAGATTGCCCGGTATCAAAAAGAAAATCACCCTTGACAGTTTCAATAAAAATAGACAGCCCATGTTCAGCCAAAAGTCCTCGTTTACTAACGCGATTATCAGTTAAAATATTTACTTTCATGTTAGATAGATTCCCCTTTCCGGTTTGGTACCTCTATCCTACAATATTTTAACTAAAAAGTCTGCCGAAAATTCTCTTGTATTTTTTTAAAAAACACACCTAATTTTTTTATTCTAAAAATTAATTTACCTGGTCCAGTACAAACTTGAGCTTTTGGCAAACTCCCCAAATCTGCCATTAAAGGCAATTGTAAAGAAGCACTTTTGGTCATCCCCAATAATTGTGTGGGATAAACACTACGGTGTCCTGAAATTAAATAACTAACCGCACAAGCAGCCACAGCATATAAACTAGCTTCAGGACCAAAAATTTCAATAAACATAATTACTCCTGTTAACGGAGTATTATTAGCTCCTGCAAAAACGGCCACCATACCCAAAGCAGCAAACATTACCGGATCATAACCGCAAATAGCAGCAAAGGCACTACCGGCAGTAGAGCCAATAAACAAGATTGGTGTTAAAATACCACCACTACCACCCATACTTAAAGTTATGGAGGTAAACACTATTTTTAGCAAAAAGGCCGCTGGAAAAATAGTTTCACCATGAACTGCTTTTTCAATAACTTCAGTACCCAAACCCAAATAATCTTCCGAAGTTAAAAAAACTAATAAAATTAAAAGAGTACCACCGAGTAAGCCTTTTAAAGGTGCCCAAATCCTTATTTTTTTAGCACCATTTTCGCAAAAGGATAAAACCTCGACTAAAATTATAGCTACAATTCCGAAAAACAAGCCACTAAGCAAAACTTTTAAAAATAGACTTTCCTGAAAACCATCTACCAAATATAACTGTTTATAAAAATAAGATACACCACAATATTTTGTAGTTTGAAAACTAACAATCGCAGCCACCATTGTAGGGAAAAGCATTTCATGCATAATTTTTCCTAAAACAAGTACTTCCACCGCAAAAAGTGCCCCAGCAATTGGGGTACCAAA
Organism: Clostridia bacterium; assembly: GCA_012841935.1. Classification (NCBI taxonomy): domain Bacteria; kingdom Bacillati; phylum Bacillota; class Clostridia; species Clostridia bacterium. The sequence continues at coordinate 1,445 of DUTS01000058.1, read as the reverse complement.
AACAGCCGCAAAACCAGCACTAACACCACAAATAACAATTTTCCGATAATCCTCTTGATTTACCTTTAAAACATTAGCCAAAGTAGAAGCCAAACCTGCCCCAATTTGTACACAGGGTCCTTCTTTACCAGCCGAACCACCAAACATGATAGTAATAATGGCAGTAATTAATTTTACCGGGGCAACTAAAATATTTATTTTACCCCCATCGTCATGAATGGCCCCAATCACTTTTTCAGTACCATGTCCTTCTGCTTCAGGAGCTAACCATTTAATCAAGAAACTGCTCAAAAATAAAGCTATAGGAAGTAATAAGAAATAATATTGTTTGGCAGCCGCTAACCTAATTCCCCCATCCAAGGCTATCAAAAACAAGGCTGCCCCAAGCCCAACTACAATGCCGGTAACAATGGAAAGAATGGTCCATTTAATTATACTAATTAAAAGAACCACTTCTTCCAAAGCTAATTTTTTCATCTATACCCCTCACCAACACCTGTTAATAAATTTACAATAGTCCCAACTTCTATAGTAGATGTCGCCAAATTAGAAACAAAAACATCCAACAAATCGGCACTTATCTCATCAAGATACCACTGTTTATCAATTTTAACCAACTTTAAATCCACACTTTTATCCCGAAAAGAATCTAAAGTAATCATCTGATACTTTTCCAAAATATTAGTAAATAGGGAATCTATTTCTCCGATATTCATTCCTTTTCCGTACAAAATAGCTGCTTCCATTTCTTCAATTATTTCCTGATGACTCTCTGCCAAAATTGTAATACCATTCACATAATTAAAATCTACCGTAACTACAGCCCGTTCTTTTTCCTTGACAACAGATTTTATTTCATAAGTAATTTTAGCGGCATTTTCTTTTAAATAATTATAAATATTTAACTGATAATAAAAATCGATTGTTTCAAAATACTGACACCACTTCTCTATTTCATCCTGTTTATCCAAAAATGGATTTATGTACTCCTTTAAAGTTACTAAATTAAAATCCTTGCCCATTTCAATAAAATCTTCAACGGTATTTTTGGGGCCAGAAGCCCAACAACCAACTAAAGAAAATACTAATATAATTGATAAAAGGCAGATAATTTTACGCAATTCATTTCCCTCCTTTACTCTCTTTAATTATAACAAACCTAGCCTACAAAACAACTACTCTCACAAATGAGCTTTCTGTGATGTGAACGTTTTTCCTATTACCTAAAAAAATAGCGTAATCTTTCTAAATCACTAAACTTTTCAATTTACTCTCACCCAAAAATATTTTGCATTCTTAATAATACTATATACTAGGGATGTAGGAGTTTCACCATTTTTATACCCTATTAAAGGGTTTTTCTTTTGGGGTAAAGATTTTTTAGCTGTTCCTGAAACATTAAAATATATCATTTTTTCATTCCTATAATTAATTCCATTTTAATT
>DUTS01000057.1 GCA_012841935.1 Clostridia bacterium | reverse complement strand
TATACCTCTGTAGTTAAAGTAGCATCTGTTGGATCCAAATCTGATGCTTTAAAAGAAAAAGTATAATTAACATTATCTTGGAAATTAGGTATAGAGACAAAAGCTACAGTTGGTGCCGTATTACGAGCATTAACAGTAACCTCCTTTACTGTTTGATAATTACCACTATCTTTGGCTACTATCTTTAACGGAAAACTACTTTTACCGGGATAGCTATTTTTACTTATGGTAATTTGATATTCAATTCCATTTTCCGCGGTAAAACTACCATTATGATTAGAAGATGAATTAGTTTTTAAATTTTTTGCCGTAAATGAAACTGAGGAGTTATCTAAAAATATACTTGTTGTAAGATTTTCATCATTTATATTAGAATCAATAACCATTAGTTGAAAAATTAAATCCTCAGTTCTATGAACAGACCAATTTCCCGATAATGCAATTCCGGGAGGTCTGTTTTCAAGTAATTCCCCAGAATAAATAGCAACCTCATCAATTATACCCTGAAAATTAGTTCCTCCAATTAAACCCTGTTCGTCTGATAACCCAAAAGGTGTATCAAAAATCCTAACTTCATCAATAAGACCTTGATAATTATTACCCGCAATGACACCCTGTTCAGCAAAAATTAATGACGGAAATAAAAAACTCCAGCAAAAACACAAACACAAAAGAAAAACTAAAAACTTCCTTTTTTTTGACACAAGCTAACACCCCCTCCTAATTACTTCCTTAACCTTCCCAAGCTCTAACCATGAAAGAATATGTTTTTGCCTAAAATTATAGGTATTACCATGTTTTAACCAACCTAAATAACTCATAATAGCTGCAGCATCGTGATAAGACATTACCACTTTTCTCTTAATTTTTCGCATCCGCCGACCAATTCTTAAAGCAGTAGTATTTCTTAATAAACAGTAATCACGAAAAGTACGATAACCAACAAAATCTACTCCCCGTACATCTACCCGATATAATTGCCAATTATCCTTAACCTTTAAATGGAGAACCTCACTTAAATAATTCATTATTTTTTCCCTTACTCTATGTAATTTCTTTTTGTTATTACCAAACAAACAGAAATCATCCATATAACGTACATAATATTTTACACCCAAGCTTTTTACATAATGGTCAAAACCCTCCAGATAAAAGTTACTAAACCATTGACTAGTATAATTGCCAATCGGTAAACCCGGTTCATGACTGTCAATAATAGTATCAATTAACCATAAAGCCTCCCGATCCTTAATCTTTTTCCGAAACAACTCTTTTAATATTTCCCGATCAATTGACGGATAAAATTTCCTAATATCCATTTGCAAACAATACTTGGTATGTTTTCGATCCTTCTTTAACCATTTCTTTACCGCTTTTAAAGCAAAATGAATCCCTTTCCCCGGTATACTTGCACATGAGTAATAATACATACCTCGTCTGAGAATAAATTCAATTTGCTGAATCAAACACCAATGAATTACTTGATCTGGATAATACTTAGGCTTATAAATCACCCGCTCTTTTTTATTACTTACATCCCAAATTACTTCCTCAAAATATTCCGCAGGCTGATAAGTCTTTTTACTCAACATCTCTTGAATTTCTTCAGCACATTTTTCCGCATTTTCCAAAACCCTTTGTACATTCTTCCTCTTTCTTTTACCACGTGCAGAATTATCTATTGCCCAAAGAATATTATCCTTATCTATAATCTTTTCAAAAATGAAACCTACTCGTTTCATCATTAACCCCTTCATTTGCCTCACGGTCTTTCGAGAATAAACCTACTAAACCGTGCCTTTAACGGCGTCTTATTTTTGACCAAGCGGTCGGGAAAATGAAGTGCCAAAAATACATCAAACCTTTTTCAAATGAAAAGCACGGGCGGCGATGTTCGAGTTCGTATTAGAAGATGAGTTGTTAGCATTCCAGTAGAACAGCCCCGCCACCGCACCACCAGCAGTAGTGCTGAAGCCGCAGGACACCCCACCCACGCACCTCAAGTCCCCAATATGGGTTGGGGGTAAAACCCCCAAACCCCCTAAAAACACTTTAACTAAAATTTCACTATTTTCTTACCCACAAATTATCCTAAAAAGATGCCCCGGGGGTTAAGCACCCCCGCTCCCCCCTTTTTAAGGAATATAAAGGGCACGGG
>DUTS01000056.1 GCA_012841935.1 Clostridia bacterium | reverse complement strand
TTATTAGCCTCTATTACGGCATCAACAGCAGCATTCTCCCCCACAATTAAATCACCTTCAACCTTAATTTCACCTTTAAAATCACCATCAAGCCGCAGTGAACCAGCAGTATTAATAATACCTTCACAAACTGTACCCTTACCAATAATTGTATTCATTTTTCCCAATGAGTTATCTGTTTTTTCTCTTTTTCTCTTAAACATTTTCTTTTTTAACTTCACTCCTTACTCTAATATTTCTAAGGGGTCAATCCATTCCCCATTTTTAGCTATTCCAAAGTGAAGATGCGGACCTGTACAGCGGCCAGTATCACCTAAACGAGCAATAATTTGCCCGCTAACTATTTGCTCATTTTTTTCTACTAGTAAAGAAGAATTATGGGCATAAAGACTCACATACCCTAAACCATGGGCAATTAAAACCATCTGTCCCCAATTGCCTTTTTCACCGGCAAAAGTTACCACACCATTTCCAGCAGCCCGTATTGGTGCCCCATAAGGGCCGGCAATGTCTAAACCATTATGGAATTCCTCACGACTAGCATCAAAAGGATCTTTACGCATCCCAAATGGTGAAGTAATGTAGCCCCGCAAAGGCCATTGAGCTGGTCTATTTACACGGGTCTCCACTTCAGATTTCAAACGTTCCATATGCCGCATTTGTGAAGTTAACTGCCAATCTATTTTAACCAGTTCTGCTTTTAAATCCTCTAATTCTTCTTGATCATCCTGTCCGGCAAAATGTTTCACCCGTTCTTCCCAAAAAAAGTTATCTGTTAAATAACCAGCTTCACCCCGTGAAGCCTGTACATTAGGAACCACCTCTTCGCTTAAACCTACCTTAGCTCTAACCTCACGGTCTATTTCCATTAAACCTTCTAATTTATGCCGCATTTCTCCAGTTCTATTTTTCAAATCCTTTATTTCTTTACTCTGCTGAGTATTAATTTCCCGCAGTTCCTTATTCTCCACCGCCAAATAAGTTAAAGAAAAATAATTAAGAATAAGGGTACTAACCAAAATTAAAACAATAATACCCAGGATACTCCCCAATTTTAACCACCAATAGGGGAAACTAATATTTTTTACCGCCTGTGCCTGATTGTGAGGTACAATCAGCATGGTGAATTTTTTTCTTTTACGGTCTCTTCTGCTTTTTCCGAAAGTAAACCACTTTACACATAATTTATTTTTTAGATTTTCCCAAAAAACCATTATTTTTTTAACTCCTCTAAAATTTTAGATCGGAATTATTTGCTTCGCCATTTTTAACCAAATTCCTGCTTTTCAAATAATTTTACTCTACAAAACCCAATGCCCTGCGAATTGCCTTTTCCTCTTCTATGGAAAGTTGCTGTTTAGCTTTACCTTGCTGTACAGCTTTGCAATAGACCCGAGCATCATCACGACCAAAAATACTGCTAACTACCACACCTTGATCATTATGATCCAATAAAGCCAAAGCAAAACTTAGTTTACCACCTGTATCGGGAAAAGCATCAAAGCGATATAGTCCTACTTTTTGCACACATTTATGTGTTAAACTTTCCATATATTCCAATCGCTCACGGAAAATATTCATTTCAAACAGAACTTGTTCTAACTTCTTATTATTTTTCAAAATACACTTTTCTAAATTTTCGCCCGAAACATTAGCTACTAATAGTTTATACTTTTTAGTTGTCCTCCGCAAGGCAGCAAAAGTAATTATAAAAACTATTAACAAAAGTAAAACTACACCCAAAGTAATTAACATTAACAGCGGAGCATTAGCGGTAAGTAATAACCATAAATTCTCCATCACTAAACCTCCCCTACCCCCAAAATTAAGAACACATAATTAATTATGTGTTCTGGGGAAAATTATTTCTGCCAAGTTAAAGCACGATATTTAGGTCGAACAGTATAACCTGTATGCAATAACTGTTCTGATCTTTCGCTTAATGGTTTTACCAAAAACTCAGCATACAATTCTTTAATGGCCGGGTTTTCATGGGATTTACGCCAAGTCATTGTCTTTTCCTCTTGATAAACTGCCTTAGCCCTTAAAGCCAAATAATGTTCTTCCAAAGCCAAGCGATCTGGGCCGCTAACCAAAGGTTGCCCGCCACCTCCTACACAACCACCGGGGCAAGCCATAATTTCAATAAAGTGATATTCAACTTCACCAGCTTTTACTTTCTCCAATATTTTTTTAGCATTACCCAAACCATGGGCTACAGCCACCCTTACTTCACCTAAAGAGGGAATAGTGACTACCGCCTCTTTTACACCCTCTAAACCGCGTACTTCTACAAAATCTACTTTTTCCAAGGTTTTACCCGCAACTACTTCATAAACCGTTCTTAGAGCTGCCTCCATAACACCACCTGTTACTCCAAAAATCAAACCAGCACCTGTGGAAATACCCAAAGGCTCATCATATTTTTCCCAAGGCAATTCCCGGAAATTAATACCAGCCATTTTAATCATTTTCGCTAATTCACGAGTGGTAAGCACCGCATCTACATCGGCAAATCCACTATCTCTTAATTCCGGACGTTCCTTTTCAAATTTTTTGGCCGTACAGGGCATAATCGAAACTGAAAAAACATCAGCAGGATTAACCCCCATTTTCTGAGCATAATAGGTTTTAGCTAAAGCACCAAACATTTGCTGTGGTGATTTGGCCGTAGATAAATTATCTAGAAATTCAGGGTAATTATGTTCACAAAACTTAACCCAACCAGGACTACAGGAAGTAATTAAAGGCAATTTCCCTTCAGTTTGTAAACGCTCCAAAAACTCATGTCCTTCCTCCATAATAGTTAAATCAGCTGTAAAATCAGTATCAAAAACTTTATCAAAACCTAATTTTCTTAAAGCAGCTACCATTTGACCAGTTACCGAAGTGCCAATTGGATAACCAAATTCTTCACCCAAAGCAGCCCTTACGGCCGGTGCAGTCTGCACCACCACATGCCGTCGAGAATCTTGCAGAGCTGCCCAAACTAAATCAGTATCATCTTTTTCCGTAATAGCCCCCACAGGACAAACATTGACACATTGTCCACAATAAACACAATCAGTTTCATTTAACAACTGCTGAAAAGGTGGAGCAATAATACTGGCAAAACCTCTTTCCGTAGTACCCAAAACACCTACACCTTGAATTTGCTGACAAACACTGACACAGCGTCGGCACAGCACACATTTATCAGGATCCCGCACAATAGCTGCTGAAGACTGATCCCGCTTAAATACTGTGTTTTCACCCTGGAAACGCACATCTGTAATTCCCAATTGTTTAGCCAAAGCCTGAAGCTCACATTTAGTATTGCGATCACAAGTTAAACATTCAAAAGGATGATTGGAAAGAATTAATTCTACTACAGCTTTACGTGCTTCTCTAACTTCAGCCGTATTAGTGCGGACAACCATACCTTCTGCAACCGGATAAACACAAGCGGTTTTCAAACCGCGTACCTTTTCAATTTCCACCAAACAAACTCGACAAGCACCTAATTGATTAATTTCCTTTAAATAACACAAAGTAGGGATCTTGATACCGGCCTGACGAGCTGCCTCTAAAATAGTACTGTCCTTCGGCACTTGTACTTTTTGTCCATCTATTGTCAAATTAACTAAGCCCATTTTTGCTTCACACCCCCCATAATAATTACCCTTTATAGACCGCATCGAAGCGACAAACTTCCATACAGGTACCACATTTAATACACAACTCCGGATCAATGACAAAAGGTTCTTTTAATTTACCACTAATTGCTTCTTCTGGACAATTACGGGCACATAAACCACAGCCACGACATTTATCTGGATCAATCCGATAAGATAATAAAGCAGTACAAACACCTGCCGGACAGCGTTGCTCATAAATATGTGCTTCATATTCATCACGGAAATAACGGAGTGTGCTTAAAACTGGATTAGGTGCCGTTTGACCGAGACCACACAAGGAAGCATTTTTAATTGTTTTGGCCAATGTTTCCAAATGCTCCAAATCCTCTGGTGTGCCTTTACCTTCTGTAATTTTAGTTAAAATCTCCAGCATCCGTTTCGTACCAATGCGACAGGGTGGACATTTACCACAGGATTCATCTTGAGTAAATTCTAAAAAGAAACGGGCAATATCAACCATACAGGTATCTTCATCCATAATGATTAACCCACCAGAACCCATCATACCGCCCACAGCTATTAAATTTTCATAATCTATGGGTGTATCTAATAAAGAAGCGGGGATACAGCCTCCCGAGGGACCTCCGGTTTGGGCTGCTTTAAATTCCTTATCATTTAACAAGCCTCCCCCTATGTCATAAACGATAGTACGCAGTGTAGTTCCCATCGGCACCTCAATCAAACCAGTATTTTTAATTTTACCCGCTAAAGCAAATACTTTGGTTCCCTTACTTTTTTCCGTACCTAAACTAGCAAACCACTGCCAACCATTTTTTATAATCCGAGGGATATTAGCTAAAGTCTCAACATTATTAATAATTGTAGGTTTACCCCATAAACCTGAATTAGCCGGAAAAGGCGGTCTAGGTCTTGGCTCACCCCTTTTACCTTCAATAGAAGCAAGTAAAGCGGTTTCTTCACCACAGACAAAAGCACCAGCCCCTAAACGCAGTTCAATATTAAAATTAAAATTATGCCCAAAAATATTCTCACCTAAAAGTCCCATTTCCCGTGCCTGTTCAATCGCCAACTGCAGTCTTTCCACCGCAATGGGATATTCGGCACGCACATAAATAAAACCCTGATCAGCTCCAATGGCATAACCAGCAATGGCCATGGCTTCTAAAACAGAATGAGGATCACCTTCCAAAATACTGCGGTCCATAAAAGCACCTGGGTCTCCTTCATCAGCATTACAAACCACATATTTTTGTTTACCTTCAGCTCGATAAGCAAACTCCCATTTTAAGCCAGTCGGGAATCCTCCCCCACCTCGTCCTCTTAAACCAGCCTTTTTTAATTCTTCAATAACTTCTGCAGGAGTCATTTCATGAACTACTCTAGCTAAAGCGAAATAGCCGCCTTGAGCAATATATTCTTCAATTTTTTCCGGATTGATTAAACCACAGTTGGCCAAAGCCACTCTTTCTTGATGTTTAAAAAAATCCAACTCGGCAAATTCCTTAGTTTTAACGGCTGTTTTACTATCGCGAAATAGAAGGCGTTTAACTACTCGACCGCGTAAGAAATGTTCAGTAATAATTTCATCAAGATCGGCCTCCTGTACTTGACAATAAAAAACACCTTCTGGATAAATAACCATAATTGGTCCTGAAGAGCATAGATCAAAACAACCAGTTTCAATTACCTGAATTTCCTTAGTAAGACCTTGCTCGGCTAATTTTTCACGCAATTTATTCACTAACTGCTTACTATCTTTAGAGGCACAATTAGCACCTGTACAGACAAAAACATGAGCACGATAAAAGTCCATAATTCCCCTCCTCCGGTCATACCACTTTATTTTTCCAAATTAACCAACCATTCGGTAATCGGCTGTCCATTAACTAAATGCTGCAGAACAATTTTTTCCATTTTTTCTGCAGTAACTTTGCCATAAATATAAGGCTTGTTACCTGGTTCCAAAATGGTAATCAATGGTTCCAAAAAACAAAGTCCGGGGCAGCCAGTTTGAGTAAGATAAACATTATTTAAACCCCGTTTTTTCAATTCATTAACTACCGTATTATAAACAACTCGGGCACCATTGGCGATCCCACAAGTTCCCATATGCACAGCTAAAGTAACTTGCCCCGCCTTTTCCCGTGATGCCGCTTTCTCCTTTTCAGTTGTCTTAATTCCCTGCAATTCTTTTAAAGAACACATGCCTCCATCCTCCTCGTTCACTCATCAAATTTATATTTATGGATGATTTCCGGTACATCTTTTAAGGTTAAACGACTGTGCACATTATCATCTACCATTAACACCGGAGCCAAACCACAAGCCCCCAAACAACGGCAAGCTTCCAAAGTAAACAACCCATCTGGGGTTGTTTCACCCACTCTAATTCCCAATTGTTTTTCCAACTCATCCAAAATAAAACCAGCCCCACGCACATAACAAGCAGTACCTAAACAAACACTAATTTTATGTTTTCCCTTAGGTTCAATACAAAATAGTGTATAAAATGAAACAATTCCGTAGACCTCACTCAAGGGCACCTGCATTTTTTGAGCAATATAAGTTTGCACTTCCTCGGACAAATGACCTATTTTTTGCTGTACCGCATGTAAAATAGGAATCAAGGCCCCTTTTTGTCCTTGATATCTTTGAATCACACGCTCAATAAATTCCCACTGTGTTTCCTGCGGATATTTTTTTTCACATTGACACCCCATGCTACCCCTCCCCGTCTTTGAGCAAGCAAACTTTTTAAAATACTTATTTTATTAATATTAACACTTTCAAAAAACTTTGCAACAAGAAAATGCAAATTTCGCTTCAAAAAATAACTTTTCCACATTTTTCAAAGCAAAATGTCCAAAAGACGGTTTAAATCTGCTAAATCATAATATTCTATCTCTATTTTACCAGCTTTTTTTCCTGGTTTAATACTCACCTTAGTGGCATATTTCTCCCTTAACCGTGCTTCCAAGCTTTCAATTTCCGGCGAAAGCACCTTGGAAGTTTTTTTACGACTAGATCTAACCTGTTTTTTTTGTCCGCTTAATTCACGTACTAATGCTTC
>DUTS01000055.1 GCA_012841935.1 Clostridia bacterium | reverse complement strand
CACATCGCAGAAAGCTTTTTGTTATCGTAAGACATTCTATTTAATTTTCAAGGGGGCTCGGGTTAGTGCTATGGTTTACGGTATATAGAAACAGCAAAGACTAATAATTTAAATCTATTTATTAAAGAAATTACTAAATATAGATCTAAAGAATTAGGAGCAGTTAGGTATTTTGCTGTCTTGGCTAAAAACCTTCAGTTCCCCGGGGAAAGCAATTTTGCAGCCAATAAATGTGTAACAGGTATAAAATGGTGGGTAATTAAAATTGTAATTTTATCTAGGATGTTACAAAAAATGATAAATTTCGCAAATATTGCAGGAGAAGTATCTTTTTTTGTTGAATATAAATGATAATTAAGCAATTTTGATTAATGTGTGATTAGTTAGGGTGTAATCCGAGAAACCTGAAAAATAAAACGTTTTAGAATAAACAAACTTAAAGGTTTTATGTAATCCATGGGGACTTTCATTTTTCGGAAAGTAGGGTATGTTTTTGGACAGGGTATATTTTAAAATAGTTTTGGTGTGGATAAAAATATTTACAATATATCTTAAGATTATTGGGATAAAAGTCCCGGAAAGGAAGGATGAGTTGGTTGTATTTACGGGATTTAACTATTCGTTTAGCCAAATGTGAAAGTGAGGGTGAGGTTATTTCCCTATTAAAAGAAACCGGTTATTGGCATAACAAAGAGTGTTGGCGAGCTTTTGGGGGAAATGAAAATAACTTTTCTATTATTGGTAATCAACAAGGTGCTCCTGAGGCTGCACTTGTTGAGAAACTGATAAATTCAGTGGATGCTGTTTTATTAAAGGAATGTTTAATTAGGGGAATAGATCCGGAATCTGATGAGGCTCCACAAAGTATTCCGGGGGCCTTGCAACAGTTTTTTGGTGTTAAGGATGGTTTAATTAGTAATTTGAGTGTACAGGAAAGGAATGAAATGTCGCGTAGTATTATTTTGGCGGCTACTGGGGAAAGAAGTAAGCCAAATTATGTGATAGTTGATAGTGGTGAGGGGCAGGAACCTGAAAAAATGCATGATACAATTTTGTCTTTGAGTAAATCTAATAAATTAAGGGTACCTTTTGTGCAGGGGAAATTTAATATGGGGGGAACAGGGGTATTTCAGTTTTGCGGTACCCATAATATTCAGTTGATAATAACTAAAAGATGTCCCTTGATTTGCGAGGGTGGTAAAGTAAATAATAATTGGGGTGTAACAGTAATTAGAAGGGAAAGCCCTTCTGAGGGACGACGTAGTTCAATGTATACTTATTTAACAACAGAAGCTGGGCGTATATTAAATTTCCCGGCAGAACAGTTAAAGATTATACCTACACCTAATGGTTATGATGATTTTAAATATGGTATGTTTGTGAAACTATTTGATTATGATGTTCCTGGTTTAAAAACGAATATTAAATTTGATTTAAATTATAGATTGGCTTTGTTATTACCCAATCTTGCACATCCAATTCGATTAGTCGAGTGTAGAGATTATGAAGGAGTTGGTGCGGAATCTACACTTTCTGGACTGAATATACGCCTGCTGGATGATAAAGGGGAAAATGTGGAAAGGGGATTCCCTTGTCCACTAGATTTTAATATTGATGGGCAAAAATTTAAAGCTACTATTTATGTGTTTAAAGAAGGGACTAATGTACGAAATTATAGAAGGAATGATGGGGTCGTTTTTTCCGTGAATGGACAAGCACATGCCTGTTTAAATAAGACATTTTTTAAAAGAAAGACGGTAGGGTTGTCTTATTTAGCAGATTCGCTTCTGTTTATAATTGATTGCTCTGATATTGATGATGTAGCACGCGAGGATTTATTTATGAATAGTCGCGACAGATTAAGAGACGGGAAACTGAAAACTAAAATTATAAAGGCACTAGAAGAAAACTTAAGGGAACATCAGGGATTAAAAGCATTGCAGGAAAAAAGAAGGAGAAAAGCTATTGCTAATCGGTTAAGTGATGAAAAACCATTGGTAGATGTATTAAATAATATATTAAAGAAGTCTCCGAGTCTTTCTACTTTGTTTATACCTGGCAAGAGATTAAGGAACCCTTTTGATTTATCTCCTCAGGGAACAAAAAAGGTTTTTAAGGGAAAAAAACACCCTAGTTTTTTTGTTTTAAAAAACAGACCTAGTAAAGGGATTTTTACTAGGGAGGTTGCAATAAACAATAAGTTTAAGATTCAATTTATAACCGATGTTCAAAATGATTATTTTTGTAGGGAATTGGATCCTGGGAAATTTGTTTTAAAATATCGAGGTATGGAGTGCTGTAATTATGGCCTAAATCTTTATAATGGTTTTGCTATACTTACCGCTTCTTTACCGGAAGGTGTTAAAGTAGGAGATATTTTAGAATTTGAGTTTGTAGTTATAGATGATTGTATTCTTAAAAATTTTATTGAGGAATTCAATGTTAAGGTTCAACCACCCCAACCTAAAAAGGGTGGAGGTGGGGGTAGGGGTGATAGATTACCGGCAGGGGAAAAGGGGGAGGCAACACAAATGGGACCAGCCGGGATATCGTTGCCAAATATAATTTTATTAACTAAACGGGATTGGCCAAAATATGGTTTAACTAAAGAGGATGCCTTAATTATTCGTGGTGATGAGACTTACGATTTTTTTGTTAATATGGATAATCTTTTTTTACATACTGAAATAAAGGCATTAAAAGATGATGCGGAAATTGAATTATTAAAGGCTAGGTTCAAATATAGTATTGTTTTAATTGGTATGGGTGTGTTACGTTATTTGGACGATAAAAATAAAGAAGAAGATGAAAATTTTAGTACAGAAGAATATGTAAGGACTGTTGCTAATATGGTAGCCCCGGTGATATTGCCGATAATTGAGGGCATGGGGACGTTGGACGAAGGAAGTAAACATTAATAATTGGTTGAGATAGTGTTTATATGAAAATTAAAAAGATAAACGTAAAAAACTTTCGTAGATTTAAAGATATTGATTTGGTTTTTTCTAAAAACATTACTTTATTAGACGGTGTACGTTTGTCAACTAGAAACTGAGCCAGTCGCTCATTTGAAAATGAACTACTTGTTAGACTGTTAGTTCCCCATTGTTTGTTCAGGTTTGTAGGAAATTCGGTTTATATCAAGTAGATATGACTTGAAGGTCAGAAAGAATAATTGTCTTTTGTTTCAGTAAGCTTGGTGAAAAGGGGCATGGATAAAGGGGTCTTTCCCTGACTGGGATTACCGATTATAATAATGTTTTTTCGTGATAAACATAACAAATAGGATAGGGACGTATATACAAGTTTGAATATTCTTGCCGAAGGCAAAAGGTTTCTATACTTAGGAATCTTGTAGATTTAGTCATGGGGGTTCAGTATTCTAGGGATGTGATAAATTATGGGTTGGCGGGTTGGTCCGTTTAAAATTAAGTTTACTAAATCGGGTATTGGGTTTTCGATCAAGGTAGCTAAAGATGATTTAGTATTTACTAGTCGGGGCAAAT
>DUTS01000054.1 GCA_012841935.1 Clostridia bacterium | reverse complement strand
TCGTTGTACCCGAAGTTAAGCCCTTGGACTGTTATATCAAACAGCGGTAGGTTTTATCCGAAACTGGACAGGAAGAACAGGGAAACAAACAGAACTTATAGAGTTTTATAAGGTTTTGGCAACGGAAAGAAACTGATTGAATTTGCCCATCTTAAAAACACCTGTATTAACAGTGAGCAAAGCGGATACGGCACAGAATTATCCTCAATTCTTGAAGCCATTGAAGAACAAACACTGCTGTCGTCAGATAAACTTAGAGATTTCTTCTGGGATATGTTCATTGTAGATGCCTTCCTTGGAAATTTCGATAGGCATAACGGCAACTGGGGTATCCTCGTAGATGAGTGCAAAAAGACTGCGGAAATAGCCCCTGTATATGACTGCGGCTCTTGTCTTTATCCCCATCATCTGGTAAAATATATTGCCACTAGTGATGGTGTGAAAAAGGTTTCTAATGCCAAGGCATTTTGGAATAGTAGCAAAAAACAGCAGTCGCTTATTACACAAATCATCGGAGAATTTCCCGACAGCAAGGAATCGCTGGAATATGAGGACTATCTTGCAAAGCCAAACCGTGAAAATGCTTCTGAATTTATTTCTATCACATTGGAACAGCATATTGAGCAAATCGGTGACAAAGAAAAATATCATGACTGCTCAAAGCCATGTCGGACGAAATCAAAGCCCTCAGCGATATGCTTGCAGAATATAGAAGAACCTACAATACAGAAAACACTATTGAGAACCGGGTAGCGGAAATTACCGAAATCCTTGAAAATGAACCGGAGCAAAACGATGTTTATAACGATGTTCTTGTACGACAGTTGATAGACACCATAAAAATTATAGGTGAAGAAAAACTGGAAATCAGCTTTAAATGTGGCCTCCAGTACGAGCAGAGCATCTTAATTAATAGGAAAAACAATTTAACAGCGGCACAGTGCCGCTGTTTCTCATGGTAGAAATATTCTTTTATTTAAAAGATTTTGTAGAAAATTAAAGGATTAAGCAAATATATTAGATTCCTATTATAAAAGCAAAAAGGTTCCGTAAAATACAACTAAATAAGGTTTATAATATGGTCAAAAATTTTGTTAGTGTCACGGATGGATATTTCAGGGAACTTAATTATTAAAATCTTGCTTATTCACCAGTTGGAGATTTCAAAAGCGTGTGAGTTCAAGTCACATTTATAAAATAGGGTGATATCCATTTTTTGTTATGTTGGATTTTTTTTGATAAAATAATTTTAGTAAAAGCAAAAGAGAACTTGCTGTGGATCCAGTCTTTCGTATTAGACATTTAAGAATGGTGTTAGTTTATATTGAATATTTGTATTTATGGTAATATATAAATACAATTTTTGGCAACCAAAAATACAATCTGCATAAAGATAAATAAAAAAGTAATTGCCAGTACCAATTCAATAATATACCCTATTAGTGACTTAGGGGGTAGAAATGACAATTACTTGTAACTGCTAAACTAAACTCAACAAATTTTGCTAAATAAGAATGAACATTATTTACCACAAAATCCCTTTCTTGGATGATTGAACTGGGAATTAAATTAGCGGGGGGCAAACAGATGTGTCATGGTATGAACTAACAATATGCAAGTGGAAAAAAAAATATAAGAGATTTAAATATTAAAAAATGGATATGCCCTAACTGTAATACTGAGTATAATAGGGATTTGAACATAGGGTAGGGACTATTCGAATTAACGTAGGCTACGAGGTCTATGAAGCGGGAAATTCTAAAAGCGATTTTAGAAACACGTGACTTTAGTCATGTGGGGTTTACTAAAGGGGGTCTAATTTAGTGGTAGAGGCACCGGAAATGTATTTAGTGTTAACTTTTTGTGCTGCAGTGGCTGCTCCTTTGGTAGTGGGTACTACCTATTATTTGATGACTTTGGCTTGGGAAGTTTTAGATTGGTTGTTGGCGGGAAGTAGTACTCCTGATTTTTTGTTGGCTGAACCGGAATTGGCTTTAGATAAGTTAGACGTTGAGCCACGTTTAAATTTAGAGGAGTTGGTTAAGCAATGTGTTCAGGGGCGGGAAGGGGAGCCGCGAGAGTTAAGTGGGCATTTTTTAAAAGAAAGATAAAAAGACTAGCTGAAATGTTTCGGCTAGTCTTTTTATTTAGTCCATTTTTTCCGTTTTTTCTTCTTTTTCTTTAGTGCCAAAGAGTGCTAAAAAACCAGCAATTAATAAAAGTGGGGTGCTGATAATATATCCCCATGAGACCATAATAAGACCACCGATGGCACTAACAATCATGGCTATACCGGATGGTACCGGCCTTTGTGGTGCGGCTAGGCCACCAATTAGGCCACTGATGCTAAAAATTAGTCCAAATATTCCTAGAATTAAAACCGATTCTGTTTTAAAAAGTGCGACTTTGGTGCCTACTAACATAAGTGAAAAAAGTGTGCCTAGAATACCGGCCATTCCGCCAAGGACACCAAGTGCGGTAACTTCTATTCCCAAAATAATCACCCCCTTTTAAAAGATTATACACAAATAGTCACTTCTTTATCAATCTCTAAAAACCTTTTTTTTAGATATTTTCAAACAGGATTCCCCTTTGGTAAAAAAAGGGTGCGGTTTGGATGGAAATTGATTTTAAGATATAATAGTGTTGGGGGGGATAAGGGTGAGCATGGTTTATACGTTTTTATATCCGCGTACCGAGGCGGTAGCTAAATTTAGGTCTTTATTTGTTAAAAAAGCAATAGAATGGTTGGGGGAAGAAAGAGTTGGTGATTATGGTTTAAGGTTAAAGGGGACTTTTTGCGGGGAAGCTTTTTCGGTAGTTATTTATTTTAATAAAAAAGGTGTTTCTACAAAACTTGTTCTGGAAAAAGGGGGCAAGGCTTTAAAGTTATTTTTAAGGGAGAAGTTGGGGGAAACTGGACCGCGGCTTTTAATTCCTGAGCCACATATTGGGGTTGATGAGGCAGGAAAAGGAGATTATTTTGGGCCTTTAGTGGTTGCTGGGGTGTTTATTAGACCCGAAGATGTAGATTTTTTAAAAGAAATTGGTGTGGCTGACAGTAAAAAGCTAAGTGATCAGGGGGTAAAAAAAATTGCTGGGGAGCTGTGTTCTTATTTTAAAGACAAAATTAACCTTGTTTTAATTAATCCCCAAAAGTATAATGAGTTGTACGCTCGTATTAATAATTTAAATCAGCTTTTAGCTTGGGGGCATGCTCGGGTAATAGAAAATTTATTATTAAGGGTAAAGTGTGAAAGAGTTATTATTGATCAGTTTGGCAAAAAAAGTTTTATCGAAGCGGCTTTACTAAAAAAAGGGCGACAGGTAAAAGTTAAGCAGATGCCGCGTGCAGAAGAAGATTATGCTGTGGCGGCGGCCTCTATTTTGGCTCGGGATGTTTTTTTGGCTAGGCTCGAAAAGTTAGGTGAAACTTATAATTTAAAGTTTCCTAAAGGTTGTGGTCCCCGGATTAAGGATGTGGGCAGGAGTTTTTTGGCGGAGTATGGTAAGCTAGAATTGGCTAAGGTGGCTAAATTGCATTTTCGGACAACACAAGAAATTGTAGATTTTCTGTAGCCTGAAAGGAAAAAGTTTGTTAGAATCTAATCTGGGTAAGGATGAAATATGAGCAAGGGGTGTGTAGGTGATGGTCAGAACTGTCGGAACAGTGGCTCGGGGTATCAGACTGCCGATTATTAAAGCTGGTGATGATTTGGTGAAAATGGTTATTCGGGCAATAATCCTTTCAGCAAAAACCGAAGGTTATTTATTGCGTGATCAGGATGTGATTGGAGTTACCGAATCGGCGGTTGCCAGGGCACAGGGGAATTATGTTTCCATTGATGAGGTGGCTGTAGATGTTTCCCGTAAAATTAAGGGAACAGAGGAATTAGGGATTCTCTTTCCGATTTTAAGCCGCAACCGATTTTCGCAAATTTTAAAAAGTATAGCCCGTTCCGCAAAAAAAATATATTTACAATTAGCCTATCCTGCTGATGAAGTAGGTAATCATTTAATGTGTTTAGAAAAAATGTATGAATTAGGTCTTAACCCATATTTGGATGTTTTAAGTGAGGCCCGCTACCGTGAATTGTTTGGTCAGGCGGTAAAACATCCTTTTACGGGTATTGATTATGTGCAAATGTATCGTGAGTTAGTAGCTGGGGAAGGGGCGGAAATTGAAGTATTTTTGGCTAATGATCCCCGCTTTATCCTGCAAAAAACTAAAAATGTCTTAGTAGCTAATGTGCATAATCGTCAAAGACATAAACGTGTTTTAAAACAGTTTGATCCTCAAATAGTTTTGGGTTTGGATGATCTTTGTACTACACCCCTAAAAAATGGTAGTGGCTATAATCCGGAATATGGTTTATTGGGTTCCAATAGAGCCACAAAAACAAAAATTAAACTTTTTCCTCGTGAAGGTGAAAAGTTTGTACAGGCTGTACAAGAGGGTTTACAAAGGGAAACTGGTAAACAGATTGAAGTTTTAATCTATGGTGATGGGGCTTTTAAGGATCCGGTAGGCGGAATTTGGGAATTGGCAGATCCGGTGGTTGCCCCGGCTTATACTAAAGGGTTGCGGGGTTTGCCCAATGAAATTAAATTAAAGTATTTGGCTGATAATCAATTACAGGATTTAAATGAAGAGGCCTGTCAAAAGGCAATTAAAGAATATATTCGTGAAAAAAAAGTTGATTTAGTAGGTGAAGCTGTTTCTCAAGGTACGACACCGCGGCAATTGACGGATTTATTAGGCAGTTTGTGTGATCTAATTAGTGGGAGTGGTGATAAAGGTACACCTGTAGTATTAATTCAAGGCTATTTTGATAATTATGCCACAGAGTAATTGTCGAGTTTTGCCCGAAGTATAAAAAATACATGAAGGAAAAGTGTTGCCTTTTTTCTAAAAAAAGATATCATAAAAGCTAATCCAATGAAGGAAATAAGTATTTAGGAGGTTTTTGGAGATGGTCGCAGCAGAATTTGAAGGTAGAAAAATTCATATTGTAGATACTACTCTACGTGATGGGGAACAAACTGCAGGTGTTGTTTTTGCCAATCGGGAAAAAATAACAATTGCTAAAATGCTTGATGAAGTGGGTGTAGACCAAATTGAAGCTGGCATTCCGGTAATGGGTGGGGATGAAAAAGAAACTTTAAAAGCCATAGTTAATCTAGGACTTAATGCTAGTATTATGGCCTGGAACCGGGCGGTAGTAAATGATATTAAACATTCTATTGAATGTGGTGTGGATGCAGTAGCAATTTCGATTTCCTCCTCAGATATTCATATTGAACATAAGTTAAGAACCAGTCGGGAAGATGTTTTGGAGAAAATAGCGAGGGCAGTTGATTTTGCTAAACAGCATGATTTATATGTTTCCGCAAATGCTGAAGATGCCTCGCGAGCAGATGAAGAGTTTTTGGTGAAATTCGTGCAAACTGCCAAAGAGGCGGGTGCTGATCGTTTGCGTTATTGTGATACAGTAGGTATTTTGGATCCGTTAACTGCTTATGAAAAAATTAAGCGTTTGTTAAATGAGGTAGAAATAGAAATTGAATTGCACATGCATAATGATTTTGGTTTGGCTACGGCGAATACATTAGCAGGAATTAAAGCTGGGGCTAATTATGCTGGTGTAACAGTCAATGGTTTGGGAGAAAGAGCCGGGAATGCTGCTTTGGAAGAAGTGGCTATGGCCCTGAAACATTTACTTAAATGTGAAATGACTATGAATACTAAAGGTTTTTTGGAATTATCTCATTATGTAGCTGATGCTTCTGACAGACCACTACCTATTTCCAAGCCAATTGTAGGGCAAAATATGTTTGCTCATGAATCCGGTATTCATGCTGATGGGGCAATTAAAAACCCGCTTACCTATGAAGCGTTTGATCCTCAAGAAATTGGTTTGGTCAGACAAATTATTGTAGGTAAACATTCGGGAACATCAACTTTACAGAAAAAATTTCAGGAGTTTAATATCAATTTGTCTAAAGAAATGGGTAATAAATTATTGGAACGGGTTAGAAAATCTTCTGTGGAATTAAAGAGATCTTTGTTTGATAAAGAATTGGTGCAGCTCTTTCAGGAGCTTAGTTCAGAAGATTAAGTAGGGGGAGAAAGTTATTGGCAGAAAGTGTAACCGCAAAGATTTTAAAGCAACATTTATTAGCAGGGGAATTGTTCCCGGGACGGGAAATTGCTTTACAGATTGATCAGACATTAACACAGGATACTACGGGTACTATGGTCTATTTAGAATTTGAGGCCCTTGGTTTTCCGCGTGTAAAAACAAAACGGTCTGTCGCCTATATTGATCATAATACATTACAGACAGATTTTCGTAATGCTGATGATCATCGCTTTATTCAATCGGCTGCAGCGAAATATGGGCTTTATTTTTCGCGAGCAGGTAATGGGATTTGTCATCAAGTTCATTTAGAGCGTTTCGCTGTACCTGGTCAAACCTTGTTGGGTTCAGATAGTCATACACCTACAGCTGGTGGTATGGGTATGTTAGCCATAGGAGCCGGTGGAATGGATGTAGCGGTGGCTATGGGGGGCGGCCCCTATTATTTAACCATGCCGGAAATTGTTAATGTGCACTTAAAGGGGGAACTTCCCCCTTGGGTAAGTGCTAAAGATATTATTCTTCATTTGTTATCACGGCTGACGGTTAAAGGTGGAGTTGGTAAAATATTTGAATATTCTGGTCCCGGAGTTGCCAATTTAAGTGTACCAGAACGGGCTACTATTACGAATATGGGGGCTGAATTAGGAGCAACGACATCTCTTTTTCCTAGTGACCAAGTCACTCGTCAGTTTTTAAAGGCACAGGGTCGTGAGGAGGATTGGCAGGAAATAATTGCTGATCAAGGGGCTATTTATGCCCAAAGAATTGAAATCGATTTATCTACATTGGAGCCCTTGGTTGCTTGTCCTCATAGCCCGGATAATGTAGTGGTGGTTAATGAATTAGCTAAGACAAAGGTAGATCAGGTTTGTATTGGTAGTTGTACGAATTCTTCATATGTGGATTTAGTTAAAGTAGCCACTATTTTGCGGGGTAAAAAAATACCGGCGGGGGTAAGTCTGGTGATTGCCCCTGGTTCACGACAAGTATTAAGTATGTTAGCTGCCCAAGGTGGTTTGGCAGATTTAATTGATGCTGGTGCTCGGATTTTAGAATGTGCTTGTGGACCTTGTATTGGTATGGGACAGGCACCGGCAACTGATGCAGTTTCTTTGCGTACTTTTAACCGTAATTTTTATGGCCGCAGTGGGACTACCTCTGCTCAGGTTTATCTATGTAGTCCAGAGGTGGCGGCAATAGCTGCTTTAAATGGTGAAATAACCGATCCACGGCTTTATGAACCACCAAAAGTAACTTTGCCGGAAATTTTTCCTGTAAATGATAATTTAATTGTGCCTCCTTTGCCAGCAGGGGAGAAGCAAAAGTTATGTAAAGGTCCTAATATTAAAACCTTTCCGGTAAATGAGAGTTTGCCGGAGCTTTTAAAAGGTGAAGTGCTTTTGGTAATGGAAGATAATTTGACTACAGATCATATTATGCCTTCACCGGCTAATTTATTGCCTTTGCGTTCTAATATTCCGGCTTTGGCGGAATATTGTTTAACTCCTGTTGATGAGGCTTTGCCGCAGCGGGCGAAAACTAAAGGTGGTGGGTTTTTGGTAGCTGGTGAGAATTATGGACAGGGTTCTAGCCGGGAACATGCCGCTTTAGTGCCTTTATATTTGGGAATTAAAGGTGTGCTGGCACTTTCTTTTGCTCGAATTCATCAGGCTAATTTGCTTAATTCCGGTATTTTACCTTTGACCTTTAGCAAACGAGAGGACTATTTGCGTTTAAAACAGGGTGATGAGTTAGTTTTGACAGATTTATCACAACAAATTTTAAGTGGGGAAATAATTAAGGTTAATAATAAGACAGGTAATTATTTCTTTGAAGTAAAATTGTTACTTTCACCACGTCAGAAAAAAATTCTTTTGGCAGGTGGTTTACTGCCTTATACCAGAAAACAAGCAGGGAGCAAAGATTAAAATGAGTTTACGTATTAAAATGAAACAGCCTTTGGTAGAATTAGATGGTGATGAAATGACGCGTGTTCTTTGGCAGATGATCAAAGACATACTTTTGAAACCATATGTGGATTTAAAAACTGTATATTATGATTTAGGTTTGAAAAATAGGGATAAAACCGCTGATGAAGTAACTAAGGAGGCCGCACAGGCCATTAAAAAATATGGGGTGGGAGTAAAATGTGCTACGATTACCCCTAATGCGGCCCGAGTAGAAGAATATGGTCTGCGTGAAATGTATAAAAGCCCTAATGGTACCATCAGAGCTATTCTGGATGGTACTGTTTTTCGGCGGCCCATCGTGGTAAAAAATCTTAAACCTTTGGTAAAAACTTGGAAAAAACCAATTACTATTGCACGACATGCTTATGGTGATCTTTATAAAGCTGTGGAAATGCGGATAACCAAACCGGGTACAGTGGAATTAGTCTATACTCCGGAAAACGGACTAACACGTCGAAAAG
Source organism: Clostridia bacterium (assembly GCA_012841935.1). NCBI lineage: Bacteria > Bacillati > Bacillota > Clostridia > Clostridia bacterium. The sequence continues at coordinate 5,716 of DUTS01000054.1, read as the reverse complement.
TGATACATGAATTTACTTCTACTGGTGTAGTTTTGGGTATGCATAATCTTGATGATTCACTGGCCAATTTTGCCCGGGCTTGTTTTCGTTATGCCTTGGATCAAAATCAGGATTTGTGGTTTGCGACTAAAGATACCATTTCTAAACAATATGATCATCGTTTTAAAGATGTTTTTGCTGAGATTTTTGATACTGAATTTGCGGCTGATTTTAAAGCTCGAGGACTTACCTATTTTTATACTTTAATTGATGATGCTGTGGCCCGTTTGGTGCGTTCAGAAGGGGGCTTTGTTTTGGCTTGTAAAAATTATGATGGGGATGTCCTTTCTGATTTGATAGCTGCAGCTTTTGGTAGTTTAGCCATGATGACTTCTGTCTTGGTTTCCCCACATGGTGAATATTTATTTGAGGCAGCTCATGGAACAGTACAGCGTCATTACTACCGTCATTTGGCTGGTGAAAGTACTTCTACTAATTCTTTGGCTACACTCTTTGCCTGGAGTGGTGCTTTGGCCAAACGCGGTGAACTAGATCAATTGCCGGCTTTAGTTCATTTTGCCTCTTTATTGGAACAAGCGGCTGTGGAAACAATTGAGGCTGGTTATTTAACTAAGGATTTAGCTTCGCAGGTTGAACCACCACTAAGGGAAGTTTTAAATACAGTAGAATTTTTGGAAAAGGTAAAAGAGCGAATGGAAAATTGAAAAGGGTGTTGGTCTTAGGACTGACACCCTTTTTAATTGGTGAAATGTTCTGCTTAATTAATTTTAATAGAAATGATATAATAGGTTTTACGGTGGTCGCCTTATATTTGGTGAACCACCGAATTTTTAGTGATTTACAGCTAATTTGACAAGGGAGGGACCTTGATGAGAGAACTTTTAACGGGAAATGAAGCTATTGCTCGGGGAGCCTATGAAGCTGGTTGTTTGGTAGCAGCAGCTTATCCGGGTACCCCTAGTACGGAAATTTTAGAAAACCTGGCTAATTATCGAGAAATTGACGCCCAATGGTCACCTAATGAAAAAGTAGCGGTTGAAATAGCTGGGGGAGCGGCTATTGGTGGTGTAAGGGCACTAGCGGCCATGAAACATGTTGGTTTAAATGTTGCTGCTGATCCTTTAATGACTTTGGCTTATAGTGGGATTAAAGGTGGTTTGGTAATTGTTACTGCTGATGATCCAGGAGCCCATAGTTCACAAAATGAACAGGATAATCGTCATTATGCTTCCTTGGCCAAGGTGATCATGCTGGAACCTAGTGATAGTCAGGAATGTAAGGATTTTACGAAAATGGCTTTTGCTTTAAGTGAACAATTTGATCTGCCGGTATTAATTCGGGTGACCACCCGTATTTGTCATAGTAAAAGTTTGGTTGAATTAGGTAAAAGGGAAGTAGTTAAACCCGGAGAATATAAAAAAGATGTAAAGAAGTATGTGATGGTACCAGCTCATGCCCGTTTAAAACATTATTCTTTGGAAGCAGTTCTACAAAATATAAGGAATTGGGGTAATTATAGTTCATTAAATAAAATAGTAAAAGGTAAAAAACGGTGGGGAATTATTACTGCTGGTATTGCTTATCAATATGCCCGAGAGGTTTTTGGTGAAGAGGCTACTTATTTAAAATTGGGTTTGACTCATCCTTTACCGGAAAAACTGTTGAGGGAATTTGCCAAGGAAGTGGAGGAAGTAATTGTTATCGAAGAAAATGATCCCTATTTGGAAACACGGGTAAAGGCTTTGGGGATTAAGTGTCAGGGTAAAAATAGGCTGCCCCTTTGTGGGGAATTAACCCCAGACATTATTCGCGGGGCTTTTTTTTCGGAACAAAAACAGGCTAAAGAAGTCAATTTAAATATTCCCACTCGTCCACCGGTATTATGTGCTGGTTGCCCACATCGTGGTTTGTTTTATGCTTTAAAGAAATTTAAAGAGGTGGTGGTAGCAGGGGATATTGGTTGTTATACTTTGGGTTTTATGCCGCCTTTGGAAATTACCGATACGGTAATTTGTATGGGGGCCAGTATTTCCGGAGGGATAGGTTTAAAAAAGGCTCTGCCGACTAAAAAAGTATTTAGTTGTCTTGGTGATTCTACTTTTTTTCATTCGGGAATTACGGGTTTGATTGATGTTGTTTATAATCAAACTGATTTAAAAATAGTGATTCTTGATAATCGTACTACCGCAATGACCGGTCACCAAGATAATCCGGGTACGGGGAAAACTTTGCAGGGAGAAAGTGTACCTTCGTTAAAGATTGTGGAATTAGTTAAAGCTGTGGGAGTGAAAAAGATTCGTGTCATTGATCCCTATGATTTAACGGCAACGGAAAAAGCCCTGCAGGAGGCTTATCAAGCCCAAGAGCCATTTGTTATTATTAGTAAGCGGCCGTGTGCTTTATTAAAAGAAGTACGGCGGGAAAGGCGGGGATGGGCTTGTAGTGTGGATCCGGAAAAATGTACAAATTGTAGGGCTTGTCTGCGATTGGGCTGTCCTGCTTTGGTAGCTGAGGAAAAACAGGTGGTAATTGATTCTGAACAGTGTAATGGTTGTGGTTTGTGTGCACAGGTTTGCCGGTTTGGGGCGATTAGTAGGGTAGGTGAAAAAAATGACTAAAGCAATTTTATTGGTGGGTGTAGGTGGACAAGGTACCCTTTTGGCTTCTCGAATTTTAAGTGCTGGTTTGGTAAAAGCAGGTTATGATCTTAAAATGTCTGAAATTCATGGTATGGCCCAAAGGGGTGGTAGTGTCATCACTCAAATCAAGTATGGGGAAAAGGTGTATGCTCCTTTGGTAGGACTTGGGGAAGCAGATTTACTAATTGCCTTTGAAAAAATTGAGGCACTAAGATGGCTCCCTTATTTAAAGGATAAGGGAATTTTACTGGTTAATGATTTGGAGATTTATCCCTTACCAGTTTTAAGCGGTAAAGAGATTTATCCGCAAAATGTTGAAGATTATTTACAAGATAAAGTAGAAAATTTTCAATTATTAAGGGCCCATTGGTTGGCTGGGGAATTGGGTAATTATAGGGTGCAAAATATGATTATTTTGGCAGCAGGGGTAAAGGCTTTAGGTCTTGAAAATTTAAATTGGCCGGCTATTCTGGCTGCTCATTTACCGGCAAATTTATTGGAGATAAATAACAGGGCTTGGGAAATAGGTTTAAAAGGAGAGGGAAAAAATGCGTCTAAAACTTGTTAGTTTAGGGATGGTTATGCTGGTGATAACCTTATTGTGTACCGCGGCGGTACCTGCCCATGATCCAGAAATTACGTTTAAACTAGGTAATGAAAATTTAATGGCTAAATATGAGCATTTAATTGTCGGTAAAAAAGTAGGTTTAATTACTAACCAAAGTGGTGTTAATAGTAAAGGAAAAAGCACAATTGAACTTTTGGCCGCAGATCCGCGGGTAGAGTTAATGGCTTTATATGGACCTGAACATGGTATTGATGGTCAGGCAGCAGCAGGGGCATATGTTGAATCTTATATTCATCCTGAATTGGGAATCCCAGTTTACAGTCTTTATGGTCCTACTAGAAAACCGACTGCGGAAATGTTGGCTAATGTTGATGTATTGCTTTTTGATATTCAGGATATAGGTGCCCGCACCTATACCTATATTTCCACATTAAATTATTGCCAGCAGGCAGCTAAGGAATACGGTAAAACGTTAATTGTTTTGGATCGACCTAATCCATTGGGGGGCTTAATTGTAGAAGGTCCTGTTTTGGAAGAAGCGTTTAAAAGTTTTGTAGGAGTAGATATTTTGCCGATGGCTCATGGTATGACCGTAGGGGAGTTGGCCCTTTATTTTAATCGTAATATTGGTGCTGATATACGGATTGTGCCTATGGAAGGTTATCAGCGTTCAATGATTTATCAGGATACAAATTTACCTTGGATTGCCACTTCACCTAATATTCCGGATTTAGATTCTGTTTTTGGTTATCAGGCAACCGGGTTGGGGGAGAATACTGGTATTTTTCAAGCAGATAAATTTAAATGGATTGGTGGTAAAGGTATTGATCCGGAAAAATATGCTCGTTTACTTAAGGGAGCAGGTTTAGCGGGTGTGACCTTTATCCCGGAATATCGGGGCAGTGCTGGAGGGGTAAGCTTAAAGATTACCGATTACCGTGCTTTTAATCCAGCGAAAACCGGTATTTATGCGTTAACTTATGCTCGTTCCTTGAATAATTTTAAAGTACCTAAAAGTACGGCACAAATCGTGAATATGTTTGATAAAATTATGGGTACAGATAAGTTTGGTCTTTATTTGGAACAGGGACTTAGTCCAGAACAAATAGTGGCTAAATATACACCACGTTTGGAAAGTTTTAAAAAAGAAAGGGGAAAATATTTAATTTATGGGGAAGATCCTTATCGGGCGGTGGTAGTAGATGTAGGGGGTAAGAGAATAGATTTTGACGTACTTCCCTATATTGATATCCATAATCGGGTTATGGTACCTTTAAGGGCCATAGGGGAAGCCTTAGGTGCAAAAATAGATTGGCATGAAGGAACCCGTACGGTTAGATTTACTAAAGGGGAAAAAGAAGTATTGTTTGTTATTGATCAAACTACAGCTTTGGTTAATGGTAAAATGATGGAAATGGATACTTCGCCGTTGATTAAAAATAGTCGTACTTTGCTTCCACTTCGTTATGTAGGGGAATTTTTGGGAGCAGAGGTAGATTGGTTGGGGCAAAGCAGTACAGTTAAAATAAATTAAGGTTGTAATGTTGCCGGGAAAGCAATATACTTAATTCTAATTAAGTATATTAGTTAAGGAGGTGACCCTGATGTCGCTATTTAAAAAATCAGATAAATTAGCAGATGTTTGTTATGACATTAGAGGTCCAATTATGCAAGAAGCAAGGCAATTAGAAGAAGATGGTTATCATTTGATCAAGTTAAATATTGGTAATCCGGCTCTTTTCGGTTTTAATGCTCCTGATGAAATTATTCGGGATGTAATTCTTAATTTGAAAAAAGCCCAGGGATATTCCGATTCACAAGGTTTATTTTCTGCCCGTAAGGCGATTATGCAATATTGTCAGCAAAGGGAAATTCATGGTGTTGAATTAGAGGATATTTATACTGGCAACGGGGTTAGTGAATTAATTGTGATGGCTATGCAGGGTTTATTAAATAATGGGGATGAAGTGTTAATTCCGGCTCCAGATTATCCTTTATGGACAGCCGCGGTTAATCTTTCCGGTGGTACGGCAGTTCATTATTTGTGTGATGAAAAGGCCGATTGGTTACCTGATCTAAAGGATCTAGCAGCTAAAATTACTGATAAAACAAAGGGAATTGTAATTATTAATCCTAATAATCCTACTGGTGCGGTGTACCCACGGGAAATTTTACAGCAAATAGTGGATTTAGCCGAGGAACATAATTTAATAGTTTTTTCTGATGAAATTTATGACAAAATCTTATATGATGATGTGGTACATGTATCTACTGCTACTTTGTCTAGGAAGGTGTTTTTTGTAACTTTTAATGGTTTGTCTAAATCACATCGAATTGCCGGTTTTCGGGCTGGTTGGATGGTTTTAAGTGGTAATAAAAGCATAGCCCGTGACTATATAGAAGGTTTAAAAATGCTTTCGGCGATGCGTTTATGTAGTAATGTGCCGGCTCAATTTGCTATTCAGACCGCTTTGGGGGGATACCAAAGTTTAACAGAATTATTGGTACC
>DUTS01000053.1 GCA_012841935.1 Clostridia bacterium | reverse complement strand
TCGTTGTACCCGAAGTTAAGCCCTTGGACTGTTATATCAAACAGCGGTAGGTTTTATCCGAAACTGGACAGGAAGAACAGGGAAACAAACAGAACTTATAGAGTTTTATAAGGTTTTGGCAACGGAAGTGTCATTAAAAAAGGTGTAATTCCGAAACATATTGCTATTATTATGGACGGAAATGGACGTTGGGCTTCACAGAGGGGTTTGCCTAGGGTCATGGGTCACCGGGCTGGTGTGGAAGCTCTGCGAAAAATTATCGAAGTGTCTTTGGATATTCGTTTAAAATATTTAACTATATATGCTTTTTCAACAGAAAATTGGAAAAGACCTACAAATGAGGTTAAGGCTTTAATGGGACTTTTAGTTGAATATATAGAAAGAGAATTAGTTGACTTACATCAAAAAGGTATTAAAATAAAACCAATTGGTGATTTAACTGCTCTGCCGCCTAAGGTATTAGTTAAGGTGGAAGAGGCGGTGAAGAGAACTAAACAGAATCAAAAGTTGGTTTTGCAAATAGCATTAAATTATGGGGGCCGTAAGGAAATTTTAAATGCAGTGCAAAAAATAGCCCAACAGGTGGCTATTAGGGAAATAGCTCCCACGGAAATTAATGAGGCCCTAATTACCGAATATCTTTATACTAAAGGTATACCAGAACCAGATTTATTAATTCGTACTGCGGGGGAATTACGCTTGAGTAATTTTTTATTATGGCAAACTGCTTATACCGAGTTTTGGTTTACAGATGTTTTTTGGCCGGAGTTTACTCCAGAACATTTTTCTCAAGCCATCAAGGATTATGCACAGCGTCAGCGGCGATTTGGGGGGCTGCAAGAAAATTAAAAAGTTGGTGAACTAGATGCTTGCTGCAAGAATTATTAGTGCACTAATTGGGATTCCACTGTTAATTTTTATAGTGCTGCAAGGGGATCCCTATTTCTTAATAGCACTTAGTTTTTTAACATTATTGGCCTTAAGTGAATTTAAAAATATTATTAGTGGAATCGGACAACAAGGTTTGTTATTTCCTTTATTAGTTGGGGCCCTTTTATTTCCCCTACAGTTTCTGTTAAAATATAAATATATTTTACCGTTTTTTTTCTTTTATCTATTATTTTGTTTTTGTTATTATTTAATTTTTTATCCCCGTTATTCACTTGATGATTTATCTATAACTATTCTCGGCATACTTTATATTTTGGGCGGATTCCTTCATTTACTTTTATTGCGTCAGCTTTCTGAAGGTGCCTGGTTGGTACTTTATTTATTTATTGTTATTTGGAGCACTGATACTGGAGCTTATTTTATTGGCCTAACTTTAGGTAAACATAAACTTGCACCGGCAATTAGTCCTAAAAAAACCTGGGAAGGTTTTCTAGGGGGTTTAGTGACAAGTTTTTTGGCTGTTTATTTGTTTAGTCTTCATTTTTCGCTGTCAAATGTACTTTTTTATTTGACACCTCTAATTTCCTGTTTTGGACAATTGGGGGATTTGTTTGCTAGTAGTTTAAAAAGATTTGCCCATTTAAAGGATTTTGGGCAAATAATTCCCGGCCATGGTGGTGTCTTGGATCGTTTTGACAGTATTTTATGGGCTGCACCTTTGACTTATTATTTATTAATAACTTGTGAAAGGTTGTTGTAAAAGTGAATTCAGAAATGGAAAAATATAAAAAATGGTTATTTAAAATAGGGCTATTTCTTGTAATTTTGTTTACCTTGTATTTTATTATGGCCTATTTTATTCCCCTTACCTATGATGTTTTAGTGTTATTGTTTAAGGCTTTTTTGCCTTTTATTTTAGCTGTTGTTTTGGCTGTTTTAATTGATCCCTTAGTCAATCTTTTGGAAAGTAAAAAAATTAAACGTGGTTTTGCTGTTGCTATCGCTTTACTGCTTTTAATTGTGGTGATTACCTTTTTATTGATTGTGGTTATTTCACGGTTAGTTTTGGAACTCTCCGAATTGTATCAGGAACTGCCAATTTATACGCGTACTTTTTACGGTTGTTTTCTCGATTTCCTGGAATTAATGCGAAATTTCTTGACTCGTAATCCTTTACCACAGGAAATTCAGTCCGCTATTCTTAATAGTATGAATGTGGTTATTGACCAGTCTGGTAGTCTAATTGCTAAATCGATTAATTTTCTTTTCGGTTTATTTGCTGGTTTACCGGGATTCTTAACAATTTTATTGGTTTCCACTGTGGCTACCTTCTTTATGAGTAAGGATCGAGAACGTTTGGTACAAATGTTTTATCGTTATTTACCCATTAAATATAAAAATACTACCATTGGTTTGGTTTCTCATGTGAATAATGCTTTGATTGGATTTTTTAGGGCAGAAGTAATTTTAATTGGCATTACTATGGTGATCGCCACCCTAGGATTGTTTATTATAAGAATTAATTATGCATTTACCATTGGGATCATTGTTGGCTTTTTGGATTTATTACCAGTGGTGGGACCAGGCACCTTATTTATACCTTGGGCGATTGTTGCTTTATTTACTTCCAATATAAAAGTGGGTGTGGGGCTTTTAATTCTTTATGGAATAATTAGTGTAGTACGGCAATTAATTGAACCTAAAATTCTTGCAGAAAACATTGGATTGAATCCTCTAGCTGTACTTTTATCTTTATATTTAGGCTTGAAATTAATTGGTATTAGCGGCATTATTATTGGTCCCTTCATTTTTATAATTCTTAAAGGGCTTTTGGTGAGTTGGACACCACCTCATTAATGGAAAGGAGTAGTCTGCTTGAAAAAAATCGCTATTTTAGGTTCTACAGGTTCTATAGGGAGGCAGGCTCTGCAGGTAATTGATGAATTACCCGGTGAGTTTAAAGTAGTTGGTTTAGCTGCTGGTGCAAATATACAGCTTTTGGTCGAACAAATTAGAAAATATAAACCAAATTATGTGGCCTTAGGAAGTTCGGAAAAAGCTGCACAATTAAAAAATGTACTTCCTACTAATGTACCTTTATTTACTGGTAAAAAGGGATTATCTAAATTAGTGGAGGCTGCGGATTTAGATTTTTTATTGGTTGCCGTAAGTGGTATTCATGGTTTACTGCCTACTTTAACAGCTTTGGAAAAGAAAATCACTGTAGGTTTGGCAAATAAGGAAACTATAGTAACAGCTGGTGCTTTAGTGATGGAAACAGCGAAAAAATATGGGGCATTGTTAATTCCCGTAGACAGTGAACATTCAGCAATTTGGCAGTGTACGGAAAAAGAAAACCAGCAGGCCATTGAAAAAATAATATTAACGGCTTCTGGGGGACCTTTTTTGAATTTCAGCACTACACAATTAAAAACGGTTACTCCTCAAATGGCTTTGCGGCATCCCAATTGGGAAATGGGGGCCAAAATTACTATCGACAGTGCTACTTTGATTAACAAGGGCCTAGAGGTTATTGAGGCACATTGGTTATTTAATTTGCCGTATGAAAAAATAGAAGTAGTTATTCATCCAGAAAGCCTGATTCATTCTTTAGTGCAATATCATGATGGTTCTGTTTTGGCTCAACTTGGTTGTCCAGATATGCGGGTACCTATTCAATATGCTTTAACTTATCCCTTTCGACAGGCTAATTCCTTTCCCCGTATAAATTTAGCCGAGTTGGGGACCATTTCTTTTCAAAAACCTGATTTTACCCGTTTTCCTGGTTTGTTATTAGCTTTAGAGGCGGGTAAAATGGGGGGAACGATGCCCATTGTTTTTAATGCTGCTAATGAAATAGCGGTTAAACTCTTTTTGCAAAACAGTATAAAATTTACGGAGATACCTCAAATTATTGAAGGGGTTATGGCTAAACACGCAGTAGTTTCCGAATTTCAAATTGAAGATATTTTAGCCTGGGATAAATGGGCCCGATCACTGACTGTGAAAATCGCTAAGGGGGTTATTTAGTTTGTATACGTTATTGATTTCCTTAATTGTTTTTGGAATTATAATTTTCGTACATGAATTTGGTCATTTTGGTGTAGCTAAATTAACCGGGGTTCGTGTAGAAGAATTTAGTTTGGGGATGGGGCCTCCACTGTTCAAGCATAAAAAAGGGGAGACCCTTTATAGTCTTAGAGTCTTACCTTTGGGTGGTTTTTGTAAAATGACGGGTGAAATGGATGAGGAAGAGGAACCTTCACTAGATCCCCAAAATTTTAATAATAAGCCTTGGGGGGCTCGCAGTGCAATTATTGCAGCTGGTTCGGCCATGAATTTTTTACTTGGTGCTTTAATTTTTGTTTTAATGTTTTCCATAGTCGGTTTGCCAACAGATTATACTAATCAAATTGGTGAGGTAATACCAGAGGGTGTAGCTGCTAAAGCTGGTCTGCTTACCGGAGATGAAATTATTGAAATTAATGGACAGACTATTAATAGCTGGCAGGAAATCACAACAATTATTCATTCTGGTAATGGTCAGGCTTTAAATTTATTGGTAAAAAGGGATGAACAACTTTTGCGAGTAGAGGTTGTGCCTGAATTTGATGTAGAAAATGGTGTGTACTTGATTGGTATTATGCCTCAAGAACCTATTTTGGAGCGTATGCCCTTATTGGCAGGGATTAGTCAGGGTTTTGGGCAAACCTATGAAATTACCCGTGAAATGATTCGTCAATTGTTTTTATTGATTACTGGTCAAGTTTCTACAGATGGGGTGGCCGGCCCTGTGGGTATAATTAAAATTATTGGGGAATCGGCCCGTTTGGGTTGGATTAATGTTGCTTATTTAACAGCAATCATTTCGATTAATTTGGGATTAATTAATCTTTTACCTATCCCAGCGTTAGATGGCGGTCGTCTATTCTTTTTGATAATAGAGGCATTGCGGGGCGGCAAAAAAATAGAACCGGAAAAAGAAAACTTTGTTCATTTTTTGGGATTTGCTTTATTAATGTTATTAATGGTTTTTATAACGTATCAGGATATTATTCGTTGGCGTACAGGTGGTTTTTAATTAAAAAAAGATAGGGATGAGTATTAATGGTTTTCAAACGCCGGCAAACTAAAAATTTTTTTATTGGTTCAGTAGGTATAGGTCATTTACACCCAATTTCAATTCAATCAATGACTAATACACCTACAAAGGATGTTGCGGCTACTGTGGCTCAAATTAAAGCCTTGTCAGTAGCCGGTTGTGAACTTATACGTGTGGCTGTGCCGGATCAAACTGGGGCCGAAGCCCTGCCTGCAATTATAAAGCAGTCTCCCTTACCGGTGATTGCCGATATACATTTTGATTATCGTTTAGCTTTATTGGCTTTGGAGAATGGTGTCAAGGGATTACGGCTAAATCCGGGTAATATTGGTGCTGCTTGGAAAGTAAAAGAAATAGTCAAAAGTGCACAGCAAAAAGAAGTGCCTATTAGGATTGGGGTGAATAGTGGTTCCTTGGAAAAAGAGTTTTTGAAAAAATATGGTCAGCCAACTCCGGAGGCTATGGTTGAGAGTGCTATTCGGCAAATTGAACTTTTTGAACAACTCAATTTTGCTTCTGTAAAAATTTCTTTAAAGTCTTCACAGGTACCTTTAATGCTTGCAGCTTATCGCCAGATAGCCAAATTAGTGCCCTATCCGCTGCATTTGGGTGTTACTGAAGCAGGTTTGGAGCAAACGGGAACCATAAAATCTGCCATCGGAATTGGTACCTTATTAGCTGAGGGAATTGGTGATACCCTGCGAGTTTCTTTAGCCACTGATCCACTTGCGGAAATTAGGGTCGCCCGTGAAATTTTGCGTACTTTGGGTTTTCGCCGTGAAGGTGTTGAAATTATTGCCTGTCCAACATGTGCCCGCTGTGAAATAAATTTATTTTCTTTAGCTAAAGAAATAGAAGAGCGTTTAGCAAATATAAAAAAACCTCTGCGTATAGCTGTTATGGGGTGTGTTGTCAATGGACCTGGTGAAGCACGTGAAGCTGATTTAGGTATAGCCGGAGGTAAAGGGGAGGGAGTCCTTTTTGTGGGGGGTAAAATAAAAAAGAAAGTGCCGGAAGCACAATTAGTGAAAGAATTATGTGCAGAAGTAGAAAAAATACTCAAGGAGGATGAGGGGGATGTATGTTAGCCAATTATATGCACCGACACTGCGTGAAGTACCGGCTGAGGCCGAAATAAAAAGTCATCAATTATTAGTAAGAGCCGGATTTATTCGTAAATCATCTGCTGGGGTTTATTCTTATTTACCTTTGGCTTGGCGGGTTTTAAATAAAATTTCGGCTATTGTGCGTCAGGAAATGAATAAAGTTGGTGGTCAGGAAATTCTAATGCCAATTTTACAACCTGCTGAAATTTGGTTGGAATCTGGTAGGTGGTCGGTTTATGGTAAAGAATTATTTCGTTTACAGGATCGGCAGCAGCGTGATTTTTGTTTAGGACCCACTCATGAAGAATTAGTAACAGATTTAGTACGGGCTGATGTTTATTCTTATCGTCAATTGCCTTTATATTTGTATCAAATACAAAATAAATATCGGGATGAGTTGCGGCCGCGTTTTGGTTTAATGCGGGGACGCGAATTTATTATGAAAGATCTTTATTCTTTTGATCGGGATGAAGCTGGTTTAGAAAAAAGTTATCAGAAATTATATCAGGCTTATAAAAAAGTTTTTCAAGCTTGTGGTTTGGATTTTCGTATCGTAGAAGCTGATTCTGGGGCGATTGGGGGTAATGTCACTCATGAATTTATGGTTTTGGCTACTAGTGGTGAAGCGGAAATAGTTTACTGTTCAGTTTGTGATTATGCGGCTAATGTGGAAATAGCACCTTGTAAACCTACCCAAAATCTTCCCGAAGAAAAAAAGGCTAAACAGAAAGTCGCTACACCTACACAAACAACTGTTGAGCAGGTCACCGCTTTTTTAAAGGTGGCACCGCAAAAACTAATTAAAGCTTTATTTTATCAGGCAGATGACAAGATTATTGCGGTTTTAGTAAGAGGTGATCGTACTCTTAATGAAATTAAGTTGAAAAAAATGTGTTCAGCTAATAATTTAACATTGGCTTCCGCCGAGAAAATTTATGAAATAACGGCTTGTCAGCCCGGTTTTGTAGGACCAGTTGGTTTGAAAAATATAGAGATTTATGCTGATGAGGAAATTAAGACGCTGACTAATGCAGTATGTGGTGCCAATCAAGCAGGTTATCATTTAATTAATGTTCAACCTGGTAGGGATTTTTCCGTAAGTGCTTATGCCGATTTGCGTATGTGTGAAGCAGCTGAGCCCTGTCCAAAGTGTCAGTCTCCTTTGAAAACAGCCCGTGGTATAGAAGTTGGCCAAGTTTTCAAATTGGGAACTAAATATAGTGAGTCTTTAGGTGCTAAATATAATGATGAGTTTGGTAAAGAAAGACTAATGGTTATGGGCTGTTATGGTATTGGTATTAGTCGAACCATGGCTGCGGTGGTGGAACAAAATAATGATTCTGAAGGGATTATTTGGCCTTTATCCATAGCCCCTTATCAGGTAGTTATTATTCCGGTATCACCAACTGATGAATTACTTTGGGAAAATGCACAGGAAATTTATCAACAATTACTAGAAAATGGTGTTGAGGTAGTGCTTGATGATCGTGATGAACGGGCTGGTGTAAAATTTAAAGATGCGGATTTAATTGGTTATCCACTACGTCTAACTCTAGGTAGAAGATTTAAAACACACGAAGAAATTGAATTAAAATTGCGCAGCGAAAAGGAAGCAACATTTGTACCTCGTAAGGAGATACTAAAGGTAGTGCAAGATTTAATAAATTAAAGGGGGTCAACTTGGATGTGTGTTTCAGCTATTATCCCGGCCTATAACGAAGCAAAATATATTGGTGATGTTTTAAAGGTATTGCGGGATGTAGAGGAAATCACCCAAATTATTGTAGTTAGTGATGGTTCTACTGATCATACGGTTGGTGAGGCCTTAAAATGGGGTGTGCAAGTAATTGCTTTGCGAAAGAATATTGGCAAAGGTGGTGCCCTAACTATTGGTCTTCAATATGCTAATGAAGAAATAGTTTTATTTTTGGATGCGGATTTATTAGGCTTGACTGTAAACCATATTCAGTGTTTAATTAAGCCAATCATTACTAAAGAAGCTGAAATGGCAATAGGTGTTTTTGAGAATGGACGTTTAGTTACTGATGCTGCACAAGCCCTTTACCCTTATTTATCAGGTCAGCGTTGTATTAGAAAAAGTTGTTTGGCACAAATAAAAGATTTAGCTTTTTCCGGTTTTGGTGCAGAGGCTGTTTTAACCCATTATGCTCAGCGGGAGAATATGGAAACTGTTTATGTGCAATTACCGAAAATGTCACATGTGATGAAAGAGGAGAAACTTGGTTTGGTCAAGGGATTTGCGTCGCGTATGAAAATGTATTGGGAAATTGCTAAAAATGCACGTTTGGGGGGATAGAAGCCGTGACACAAGAATTAATAATTATTTGGCGTCTTTTTTTAGCTGCCTTTTTAGGAGGATTAGTTGGTTTAGAGCGGGAAAGTGTAAATAAGGCTGCTGGCTTAAGAACCCATACATTGGTTGCCTTGGGAGCCTGTTTAATTATGTTAACTTCAGTTGAAATTTTTAAAATAAATGGACCAGGAACAGACTCTTCGCGTATAGCTGCTCAAGTTGTTAGTGGTATTGGTTTTTTAGGTGCGGGAACAATTATGAGATCTAGTTTTGGAATCAAAGGTTTAACTACAGCAGCTTCTTTATGGATTGTGGCGGCCATCGGTTTAGCAGTAGGATTGGGTAGTTATTTGGCTGCTATTACCGCTACAGGCATAGTTTTTATTGTTTTATTGTTAATGCCTCAATTTGAATCAAGGGTTAAAAGTTCACCGCGGAAATATAAAACTGTTGAAATTATTATGGCTGATCAACCTGGACAATTAGGTTTGGTTTCCACGACTTTGGGTAAAAATAATATTAATATTCGTAAAGTAAATATTGAAGAGGTGGAAGGTGAAAGCATTATCCGGGTAGTTTTTAGCATTATTTTACCCTATTATTTAAAAGAAGAGGAAGTATCTGAATCCTTACGAACTATAAGGGGAATTGAGCAGGTTAGATTTATTGAAAAAGAGTAAAAAATCTATTTTTAATAATTCCCCACTGTAAAATATTCGCGTCTGGGCAAATTGCTTTTATTTTCTGAAGATGATATAATAAATTCATATTTTAGTGGGGAACATTTACTTATTGCTTGGCATCTAAACTTAAGGCCCAGAAAAAGATACTAGTAAAATTAGGTAAATATCTACTCAGATCTGCTGAATAACTTGCTTAAGTTGTCAATGATATGTTATACTCAAATTCAGATGGAAGCAGAGTGTGGTTTTAAGCTTTAAGAGTGGGGGCCCCCACTCTTTATCTCTTTAAAAAGCACTGTTAATTAAAAGGGGGAATCTGTTTGTCTAAAAAAATAAGTGATTTAGTTTATAAATTAGTAGAGCCTTTAGTATTAGAAAATAATATAGAATTAGTTGATGTTGAATTTGTTAAAGAAGGTGCTAATTATTATTTGCGTTTGTTTATTGATCGTGAGGGGGGAGTAAGACTTAGTGATTGTGAAAAAATTAGTGAACAAGTTTCCGAGCTTTTAGATGAAGTAGATCCAATCCCTCATGCTTATTTTTTGGAGGTTTCTTCACCTGGTATAGAACGAACCTTGAAAAGGGAAAAAGATTTTATTAGGTATCAGGGACATTTAGTTAATGTAAGCACCTATGTACCTATCGATGGAAAAAAAAGGTGGCAGGGCAAATTAGGTATATATAATCAGTCTGTTTTAAAGTTAATTTTGGAAGATCAAACAGAACTTAATATCCCTTGGGAAAAGGTTTCCCAGGTAAAACTTGAGGTACATATATAAGGAAGGGGAAAAATTAAAATGAATTTAGAGCTAATTCAGGCCTTACATGATTTAGAAAAAGAAAAAGGTATTAATTTTGAGGTTTTAATTGAAGCCATTGAAGCTGCTTTAATTTCTGCTTATAAAAAGAATTTTGGAACACAGCAAAATGTTAGGGTAATTTTTGATCGGGTAACAGGTAATATAAAGGTTTTGGCACGAAAAATTGTCGTCGAAGAAATTAAGGATCCGCGTTTGGAAATTTCTTTAGAGGCAGCTAGAAAAATGGATCCGCGATATGAATTAGAACATTTAGTGGAAATTGAAGTTACGCCCCGTAATTTTGGTCGTATTGCTGCCCAAACAGCTAAACAAGTAGTTATTCAACGTATTCGTGAAGCAGAACGGGATTTAATTTATGAGGAATTTAGTAATCGTGAAGATGATATCATTTCCGGTCTGGTACAGCGGATTGAAAATCGAATTGTTTTTATTGATTTGGGTAAAACCGAGGCTATTTTAAATCCACAGGAACAATTAACTACAGAGCAATATCAGCCGGGTATGCGTTTGAAAACATATGTCATTGAGGTTAAAAAGACAACTAAAGGTTCACATATCCTTGTTTCTAGAACTCATCCTGGGTTATTAAAACGTCTTTTTGAATTGGAGGTTCCGGAAATTTATGATGGAATTGTTGAAATAAAAGCAATTGCCCGGGAAGCAGGTTCACGTTCCAAGCTAGCAGTTTATTCTAAAAATGAAAATGTAGATCCTGTGGGGGCCTGTGTGGGGCATAAAGGAATGCGGGTACAGGCTATTGTGCAAGAATTAAAAGGCGAAAAAATAGATATAGTGAAATGGGATTCCGATCCAGTGGAGTTTATTGCTAATTCTTTAAGTCCTGCAAAAGTAACTGGGGTTGAACTTTTTGAGGATGGGAAAATGGCTCGGGTTGTCGTAGCTGATGATCAGCTTTCTTTGGCTATTGGTAAAGAGGGTCAAAATGCACGTTTGGCAGCAAAATTAACTGGCTGGAAAATTGATATTAAAAGTGAATCTCAATTGACGGCAAATTCTGAGGAAGATTTACAGCAAGAAGAATAGGGGGGGTTTTTATGAAGCGGCGAAAAATTCCTTATCGGCTGTGTGTCGGTTGTCAAGAAATGAAGCCCAAAAAAGAGCTAATTCGTATTGTTCGTACACCTAATGAGGGAGTTGTGCTTGATTCTACTGGGAAAAAACCGGGCCGGGGTGTTTATCTTTGTGCACAAAAGGAATGTTTGCTTAAGGCTCTTAAGGGGAATAAATTAGAAAAAAGTTTACAGCAGCCATTAAGTGAAGAATTAATTCAAAGATTAAAAGTTGGTTTAGGTTATGAAGTTCCCCGAGAAAGTTAAACCACTCTTAGGTTTTGCCCGTAAAAGTGGTAGATTGTTTTTAGGTGAAAAAGCTGTAAAAGCGTCCTTAAAAAGAGGAGAAGCTCAGTTAGTCCTTTTTGCTACAGATTTTTCGGAAAAAAGAAGAGAATTTATCGGCCAATGGTGTGCCTCACAGCAGGTTCCCTTTTTTACCGTGGGAACGAAAAAAGAGTATGGTACAATCTTGGGAGTTAATTTATGTAGCCTACTGGTAATAACCGATAAAAAAATTGCCGCAAAAATCTTCGCATATTTATCTTGACCGTGTGTGTTTGAAAATTATTGGGAGGTGATGTTATGGCTACAAAGCGTATTTATGAATTGGCGAGAGAAATGAAAATGACAAGTAAGGAATTGGTAGCTAAACTTCAGGAAATAGGTTTATCTGTAAAAAATCATATGAGCACGGTGCCGACTACTGAAGTGGAACGAATTAAAAAAATGGTTTATAATTTGGGTCGTGAGGAAAAGGTGAAGCCAAAAACAGCCGAACAACCAAAGCAAAATGTGAGACGCGGTAAAAGTCAAAAACCACAATCTAGGACTAAAAAACAGGCAGCACGTGGTCGGAAAAAAAGAAAACCTCAGAGTTCCGTAAAAAAACAAGCTCCGGTACGTGTCAAAGAAATAATTTTGGAGGGTCCACTTACTGTTCAGGAGTTTGCTCATTGTTTAAAGAGAAAGGCCGGGGAAGTAATTAAAAAATTAATTTCCATGGGTGTCATGGTGACAATTAATCAGGAATTAGATATAGATACCTTGATTTTATTAGGTGAGGAATTTGGCACTAATGTAAAGGTTAAAGCCACGAAAGAAGAATTATTGTTTAGTGAAGTCACTGATAGTCCGGAGGATTTGGCGATACGTCCTCCAGTAATTACAATTATGGGACATGTTGATCATGGGAAAACTTCGCTTTTAGATGCTATTCGTCAAACTGAAGTTACTGCTACCGAGGCTGGTGGTATTACACAACATATTGGGGCTTATCAAGTAAAGATAAATGATAAAAAAATTACTTTTTTGGATACTCCAGGTCATGAGGCCTTTACCGCTATGCGGGCAAGAGGGGCTCAAATTACCGATATTGTAATTTTAGTAGTGGCTGCTGATGATGGGGTAATGCCTCAGACTGTAGAGGCCATCAAGCATTCACAAGCCGCAAAATTGCCTATAATTGTAGCCATTACCAAAATGGATAAAACAGCTGCAAATCCGGAACGGATAAAACAGGCTCTAACCGAATATAATTTAGTTCCCGAAGAATGGGGAGGGGAAACTATCTACTGTCATGTTTCGGCGAGAACAAAAGAAGGTATAACTAATCTTTTGGAAATGATATTATTGTTAGCGGAATTGTCGGAGTTAAAAGCCAATCCCCATAAAGCCGCGGTTGGTACAATTATTGAGGCTGAATTGGATAAAGGGCGGGGACCAGTAGCTACTGTTTTGGTACAGGAAGGTATTCTTATGGTAGGGGATTATATAATTGTGGGGACTGCACATGGTCGTGTGCGGGCCATGCAGGATGATAAAGGTCAGCGTTTGGAAAGGGCCTTGCCGTCAACCCCTGTGGAAATTATTGGCTTATCAGCTGTGCCACAAGCCGGGGATGCTTTTCATGTGGTAAAAGATGAACATTTAGCTAAAGAAATTATTAATGAACGTACCATGGAAGAAAGGGAAAAAACCATGCAGGCGGCAAGTCGTGTTTCTTTGGATGATTTATTTGCTCAAATAAAAGAAGGTGAAGTCCAGGAATTAAATATTATAATTAAAGGGGATGTACATGGTTCAATTGAAGCTTTAAAACATTCCTTAGAAAATCTCTCTACTAATGAAGTGCGTGTCAATATTATTCACCAAGCGGTTGGTGGGATTTCCGAAACTGATGTGATGTTGGCTACAGCTTCTAATGCAATAATCATTGGTTTTAATGTTAGACCAGATGCCAATGCCCGGCGGGTAATTGAAGAACAAAAGGTAGATGTGCGTTTATATCGGGTTATTTATGAGGCGATAGAAGATGTTAAAGCTGCTATGAGCGGACTTTTACAACCGGAAATAAAAGAGGAGATTATTGGTAAAGGGGAAGTTCGTGCTGTTATTAAGGTGCCCAAGGTTGGTTTTATTGCTGGTTCCTATATATCCGAAGGTAAAATTATCCGTAATAGTCAAGTACGGGTAATTCGTGATGAAATTGTAATTCATGAAGGGAAAATTAGTTCTTTACGCAGATTTAAAGATGATATTCGTGAAGTTAGTAGTGGTTTTGAATGTGGTTTAGCATTAGAAAACTACTATGATTTCCAGGAAGGTGATCAATTAGAATTTTTCATGTTAAAAGAGGTAAAACGGGAAATTTCCTAAGGCTGGGAGGTTTGGAAAATGGTTAATCACCGTAGTTTTAGAATGGGTGAAGAAATAAAAAGGGAATTATCGCGGTTAATTCACGAGGAAATGAAGGACCCACGTTTAAAAGGTTTAATTAGTATTACTCATGTAGATGTAACTAATGATTTGGGATATGCTCGGATTTATGTAAGTATTATGGCTGAACCGGCTGATCAGTCCATGACTTTACAAGTTTTACAGAAAGCAAGTGGTTTTTTAAGAAGTGAATTAGCTAAAACGTTAGCAACTTATCAAACACCAGAATTAATTTTTAAACTTGATGCCTCTATTGAATATGGTGCCAGGATTAATCGAATTTTGGAAGATATTAATCAACAAAAAGGAGAAAATAAATGACGGCTTGGTCGAAAATTATGTCCCTTATTCAAGATTATCAGCAAATAATTTTGCTTTTACATGAAAAACCTGATGGTGATTGTTTAGGTTCTGCCTTGGCTTTAGGTCTCTATTTACAAGGTGAAGGTTTTCAGCCTTTAATTTATCATCCTGAAAAAATTAATCGAGAATTTAGCTTTTTACCTGGTCAAGATTTGATAAAATATTATACAAAGCAGGTTTTGCCTGAAAAACCGGTGATTGCTGTAGATTGTGCCGCGGAAAATCGTCTGCTTTATACTCTTCCGCAAAATGTACCTATAATTAATATTGACCATCATCAGAGTAATACATTTTTTGGAGATTATAATTTAGTTGAACCAGAGGCGGCAGCTGCGGGTGAAATAATTTTTAGGCTTTTACAAAATGCTCAAAAATCTATTTCAGCGGAAATAGCTACTTGTTTATATGTGGCAGTGGCCACCGATACTGGTTATTTCCGCCATAGCAGCACTACAGCGGAAACTTTTTTTATTGCCGGAAAATTATTAAATTACGGGGCCGCTGTTGATTTAATTCGCGAACATCTTTTTGAAAAAAGACCTTTTAAAGAATTAAAAATTATTAAAATAGCTTTGGATAAATTACAGTTTGCACAAGAAAAACGAATTGTTTGGACAGCATTATCATATGAAGATTTAGCTGCTAATGGTTTGCTGAATATTGATACTGAAAAAATTATTAGTTTATTGCGTTCAGTAGCAGGTGTGCAGGTAGCTTTGGTTTTTAAAGAATTGGAACCTCGAAAGATTAAAGTAAGTTTGCGGGGTAAACAAGGCTATGATGTTAATCTTTTGGCTCAGCATTTTAATGGGGGTGGCCATGCCCAGGCTGCTGGCTGCTCTTTAGAAGGGAATCTTAAAGAATCAGTTAATTTAGTAATTAAAAAAACTGCCGATTTACTTGAAAAACTTTGATTAAGGAATGATCTTTATGGATGGTGTGCTTAATGTTTTAAAACCTCCGGGATTAACTTCTCATGATGTTGTTGTTTATTTACGCCGAAAATTGCACACAAAAAAAATTGGTCATGCTGGAACATTAGATCCCCAGGCAGTTGGTGTTTTACCTTTAGGGGTGGGAAAGGCGACTCGTCTGTTAGAATTTATGCTTGCTGCAGATAAGGAATATTGGGCAGAATTAACTTTTGGTATTACCACTGATACTCAGGATGCTTGGGGTAGAGTGCTTCGCACTAGTAATTGTGCTGATCTTTCACTAGAGGAAATTAAAAGTAAACTAGGACAATTTATGGGGGAAATAAAACAAACACCTCCTGATTATTCAGCGGTAAAAGTAAATGGTATACCCCTTTATAAAAGATCTCGCCTGGGTTTGGAAACTAAAGTATCTCCGCGGACGGTTTTTGTCTATGATTTTAAAATAATTAAATATAAACCACCGCGTTTGATTTTTAAGATTCATTGTTCTAAAGGTACTTATATTAGAACTATTTGTCATGATTTAGGTGAATCCTTGGGAGTTGGAGCTCATCTTTCTTTTTTATTGAGAACACGGGTTGGAGGCTTTTCGATTGCTGAAAGTATTTTGCCGGAAAAAATAGGTCTTTTAAAAGAAAAGGCTCTTTTGCCATTGGAAATTGGTGTTGAAAATCTAAAAAAACTTATATTAACCGAAAATGAACTAGTAAAAATTAGACATGGGCAGAAGGTTTTTTTACCGGAGTCTACCCCTTTGGCTAAAAATATTGCCATTTTTAATCATCAAGGGGAGCTAGAAGCCATTGCGGAAATTCTTTCACAAGAACAAAAAGTTATTTTAAAACCAAAAAAAGTTTTAAAGAGGGATTAATAAAGTGCACATAATCGAGGATTTAGCTCAAATTAAAAAATTAAATTACTCATGGTCTTTGGCGTTAGGAAATTTTGATGGTGTGCATCTGGGGCATCAAGTACTACTTCGCCGCTGTGTTCAAGAAAGTCGTTTAAAGGCTTGGACACCCGCGGTTTTATTATGGGAGCCTCATCCACAGTCTGTTTTACAAAAAAAGCCTTTTAAACAATTGACAACTCCACGGCAGAAGTTTGATTTAATTAAAGCTCAGGGTATAGAATATCTAATTCGTTTGCCCTTTGAGCAGAAAGTTGCTTCTTTGACTCCGCAAAAGTTTGTTGAACAATATTTAAAAATTTTTCAGGTTAAAAAGGTATTTGTGGGTTTTAATTATACTTTTGGGAAAGACAGGCAGGGAACGGCTAATTTACTTAAAAAATGGGGGGAACAAACAGGATTTTCTGTTTCCATTATTGAACCTATAATGGTAGAAGGGGAAATAGTTAGTAGTTCCTTAATTCGGGAAAAATATAAAAAAGGTGATCTTGTCACAGCTGCTAAATTATTGGGCTATTATCCTTATGTTCAGGGACGGGTAATTCCCGGAGAAAAACGAGGCCGTCAATTAGGTTTTCCTACAGCTAATTTAATGATTTCACCTAGGCAAATTTTGCCTTTGGAGGGTGTTTATGCGGCCTTTGTAGAATATGAGCAGTGTTTTTGGCCAGCTGTGGTAAACATAGGAAAAAGACCTACATTTAATAAAACTTCGTTAACAATTGAGGCCCATATTCTTGATTTTCAGCAAGACTTATATCAAAAAGAATTGAAAATTTTTTTGATAGAATATTTGCGGTCTGAATGTAAATTCGCAACTGTAGAGGGGTTATCAACTCAAATTAGCGAAGATTTAAAAAAAGCTAAACGACTTTTCTCGGGGGTCAAAATGTGATTCCTGTTTGTAAAACCAATGTTTGTTAATTGTTAATTGCTTTGCTATAATTATAAAAAGAAATAGTAAAAAATTAAAAGGGAGGAAATAAGTATGGAAAAAGAAAGTAAGGAAAAAACAATTCGCACCAAGGAAGGGACAGTAAAAATTTCTGATGAAGTTGTGGCAATTATTGCCGGATTAGCTACTACTGAGGTAAAAGGTGTAGCCGGTATGAGTGGTGGGATTGTAGGTGGTTTAGCAGATTTTGTCGGTAAAAAAAGTCCGGCAAAAGGGGTTAAAGTTGATGTTGGTGATCAAGAAGTTACTGTAGATGTTTATGTCATCGTTGAATTTGGCGTAAGAATACCTGATGTAGCCCATGAAATTCAGCGTAAGGTGAAAAAAGCCATTGAAGACATGACTGGATTAACTGTCTTGGAAACAAATGTACATATCCAAGGAGTATCCTTTCCCAGTGAGGCCAAAGAAGAAATTAAATAAATTTTGGCCCATATAAGGGGGAATTATAATGGTGAGTCGACAGTCGAGAATGGTAATTAGTATTCTCTCTAGTGGTTATCTGTTACTGGCAGTTTTATTTTTTAATATTTCTTTGGGGTGGTTCACACCTGTAGATCATTTTGATTATTTATTACTTGATCCACATAAAAGATGGGTTTTAGGTTTTATTTCTTTTTTAGTTTTTCTTTTTTCGCTTTTTTTGTTATTTGATAATCTCAGGACTAAACAAAAGATAACAGCAACTATTCATCAAACTGCTTTGGGGCAAATTGAAATAACTATACCGGCATTGGAAGCACTTGTTTGTAAAGCTGTACAAACATTTAAGGAAATAGATGTAGTTAAGCCAATACTAGAATTAAAGGAAAACAAATTAACGGTAGTCTTAAAAATAAAGGTTAATCCCGATTTAGATATTCCACAAACTACGGCTGAACTTCAACATGTGATTAAGGACTACATAACAGAAACAACCGGGACAAGCATTCATACTATTAAGGTTGAAGTAGCACAAATTAATTCCTAAAAGGAGGATCCTTTTGTCTAGACGTTTGGCACGCGAAATAGCAATGCAAACATTATTTGCGGTTGATCTAGGTCATGAATTACCAGAAGAAATGTTAGCTTTACTCGGTCGGCAAAAATCTCTTTCAGCTCCAGGGACCGTTTTTAGTAAACAATTGGTAGAGGGTGTTTTAACGCGGCTAGTGTTGTTAGATAAAATTATAAAGAAATATGCATTAGAATGGGATTTGGAAAGATTGGCTACTATTGATCGTAATCTTTTACGAATGGCATTATTCGAAATGATTTTTTTACCGGAAATTCCTCCCGCCGTAGTTATTAATGAGGTATTGGAAATAGCTAAAATTTACAGTTCCTCTGAAGCACCTCGCTTTATTAATGGTATTTTGGGAAAAATAATTATGGATCTGGAATTGATCAGGACCGAACAAAATATTGGAAACTAAGAGGGGGATTTGTCCGATATGCCTGCACAGATCATTGATGGTCGGGCTATAGCTCAAAAATTACGGGAACAAATTAAAAATAGAGTAGAAAAAATTAATGAATCCGGGATCATCCCCGGTTTGGCAGTAGTTTTGGTTGGTGATGATCCGGCTTCACAGATTTATGTAAATAATAAAGTTAAAGCTTGTCGGGAATGTAATATTAAATCCGAAGTTATTAAATTACCTGTAACTACTTCTGAAGAATATTTACTGCAGGAAATAGAAAAATTAAATCAGCGTACTGATGTACATGGTATCTTAGTACAACTTCCTTTACCAAATCAAATTAGGGAAAGGGTAATTATTGAGGCTCTCAAACCGGAAAAAGATGTGGATGGTTTACACCCTTTCAATCAGGGGAAATTATTTGCGGGTAATCCCGGTTTGGTTCCTTGTACACCCTATGGTTGTTTAAAATTGATTGAAAGTACGGGGACAGCGATTAGTGGCAAAAAAGCAGTAATCATTGGCCGCAGTAATTTAGTGGGTAAACCTATGGCTGCTTTGCTGTTAAAGGAAAATGCCACGGTAACCATTTGCCATTCCCGTACCCAAAATTTAGCTTCAATAACTCAAACTGCTGATATTTTAGTAGTAGCTATTGGGCAACCCAATTTTATAACCGTTGAAATGGTTAAACCTGGTTCTTTGGTTCTAGATGTGGGTATTAATCGTTTGCCTAATGGGAAATTGACAGGTGATGTTGATTTTCCGGCTGTACGTGAAAGGGCCGCTTGGTTATCCCCGGTTCCGGGTGGTGTAGGTCCTTTAACAATTACCATGCTTCTTGAGAATACTTTGGGGGCTGTTTATGAACAACAAAATTTTTAAAGTAAGTGAATTAAGTGCCTTTATTAAACATCTTTTGGATAATCATCCCGTTTTATCAAGTGTATGGGTAAGGGGTGAAATCGCCAATTTTAAGCACCATAGTTCAGGTCATCTTTATTTTTCGCTAAAGGATGAGCAGAGTAATGTGCGTGTGGTTATGTTTAGAAGTAGAGCTCGTAATTTGAATTTTAAACCTGAAAATGGTTTAGACTGTTTAGTACGTGGTTATATTTCTTTATATCCTAGGGAAACTGCTTTGCAGCTTTATGCAGAAGAAATTGTTCCCGCCGGAATTGGTTTGCAAAGCATTGCCTTGGCAAAATTAAAAGAAAAACTACAGAAAAAAGGCTATTTTGCCCCAGAACGAAAAAAGCCGCTGCCTTTATTACCTCAAGGTATCGGTATTATCAGTTCTCCTGTCGGTGCCGCCCTACAGGATATAAGTAAGGTGGTCTGGCGGCGTTATCCGGGCATGTATCTGTTACTATATCCGGCCTTGGTTCAAGGGGAAGGAGCTGTGGAAGATGTTGTTCAGGGGATCAAGGTATTAAATACTCGTGAAGATATTGATCTGATCATTATCGCCCGGGGTGGTGGTTCAGCGGAAGATCTTCAGGCCTTTAATTCTGAGTTGATCGCCACAGCAATTTTTAATTCCACAAAACCTGTTGTTTCCGCGATTGGTCATGAAATTGATTTGACCATTGCTGATTTGGTTGCTGATTTACGGGCGGCTACTCCTTCTATGGCCGGTGAATTGGTAGTTCCGGTACGTGTTGAATTGGAAAATAATTTGATAAAGAAAAAAGAGCGTTTACATCATTTAATTAATACACGTTTAGATAAAGAAAAAATGAAATTATCCTATTTGGCAGAAATGAGTTTGTTAAAGCGGCCAGAGCGTTGGTTGGATCAATATAGAGAGGGATTGGCTAAATTAGCTGATCGTTTAAATAATTGTGGGGATTTTTTAATTAATAATAATCAGCAGCAATTGGCTTTGGTAGCCGGTAAATTACAATCCTTAAGTCCTTTAGCTACTTTGGCCAGGGGTTATAGTATTTGTAAACATGAAAATGGTGATTTGTTAATAAATGCAAATCAAGTTAAAATAGCGGAAAAAATTTTGGTTCAATTACATCAGGGATTATTAAAGTGTAGTGTGCTGCAAAAGGAGGAGAATATTGGTGAAAAAAAAGGCTAGTTATGAGGATAATTTAAAGAGGCTCGAAGAAATAATTACTCATTTGGAAAAGGGAGAAATACCCCTTGAAGAGGGCCTAGCCTATTTTGAAGAAGGTATTTCCCTTTTGAAAAAATGTCAAAAACAGCTGGATTTTACCGCTGAAAAAATTCAGGTTTTAAAAAAGGATGATTTAGTAGAAATTGCGGAAGAGAAGGAAGCTGAATAGAAGTGAATTTGGAAATTTATTTACAAGAACGAGCCTGTTTGATTGAAACTACCTTGCGGGAAATATTACCTAAAAAAGATGCTTTTCCGACCTTAATTCATGAATCCATGCACTATAGTGTTTTTGCTGGTGGAAAAAGATTAAGACCTATTTTATGTTTAGCAGCGGTGGAAGCAATCGGCAGAGACTTTAAGCCCTTATTGCCGATTGCTTGTGCCTTGGAAATGATTCATACCTATTCGCTAATACATGATGATTTACCGGCAATGGATGATGATGATTATCGTCGGGGAAAACTAACTAATCATAAAGTATATGGTGAAGGGGTTGCGATTTTAGCTGGTGATGCACTTTTAACGTATGCTTTTGAAGTCTTAGCAAAGTATGGTCTTCAATTTTTTTCTCCGCAAATTGTCTGTCAGGTTATGCAAGAAATTGCTTTAGCTGTAGGAACCAAAGGCATGATTGGGGGACAAGTGGCAGATTTAATGGCTGCTGAGCAGGGAAAAAAGGATAAAAACTTGTTGATCTATATTCATACTCATAAAACTGGGGCTCTTTTTAGAGCCGCTCTGCGGACTGGTGCCTTGTTAGCTGGTGCCACTACTACAGAATTGGTTTGTTTAACCACTTATGCCGAAAAATTTGGTTTGGCTTTTCAAATTACCGACGATTTATTAGATCTAACGGGAAATTCGGAAAAATTAGGTAAAACAGTTGGTAGTGATCAAGCAATGGGTAAACTTACTTTTCCGGCTCTTTATGGTATAGAAAAATCGCGAGAATTGGTCCAGGAAGTAGTTGATGAAGCTTTACAGACCTTAGCAAAATTACCAGGTGAAACTAAACCTTTAGAACTTTTACTGCAGTACCTAGTGGTGAGAGAGGTTTAGGATTTAATTATTAAAGGAGCAGCAAAATGAGTCTATTATCAAAAATTAATTCTCCGCGTGATTTAAAGCAACTTTCTCTTGAAGATTTAAATGAATTGGCTGATGAAATTCGTTCTTTTCTTTTAAAAACGGTAGCTTTTACGGGAGGCCATTTGGCGGCTAATTTAGGGGTTGTAGAGTTAACTTTGGCTTTACATTATGTTTTTGATACAGCCAAAGATCGTTTAATATGGGATGTGGGACATCAGGTCTATGTTCATAAAATTTTAACTGATCGTAAAAAACGTTTTACAACACTTCGCCAATATGGCGGTCTAGCCGGTTTTCCTAAAAAAGAAGAGAGTATTCATGATGCCTTTAATACTGGTCACAGTAGTACTTCTATTTCGGCTGCCTTAGGTTTTGCTCTTGCTAGAGAGCAATTAAAGGCAGATTATCAAACAATTGCTGTCATTGGTGATGGCTCGATGACTGGTGGTCAGGCTTTTGAAGCCTTAAATCAGGCTGGTCATTTAAAAGCAAATTTATTGGTAATTTTAAATGATAATGAAATGTCAATTGCCCAAAATGTGGGGGCGATGTCTTCATATTTGAGTCGCTTGCGTTCAGATCCTTTTTATACTAAAAGGAAAAAAGATATAGAATTTATATTACAGAAATTACCGGCGATTGGTTCATCTGTTGTCAAGGCCGCCGAACGGGTTAAAGATAGTTTAAAATATTTATTGGTACCGGGAATGTTATTTGAAGAATTGGGATTTACCTATTTAGGTCCTATTGATGGGCATAATTTAGCTAATATGATTGTAATGCTTAAAAAAACAAAAGATTTTCAGGGACCAGTTTTGTTACACGTAATAACGAAAAAAGGAAAAGGTTATGCTCCGGCAGTGCAGGACCCCGCAGTTTTTCATGGGGTAGGACGTTTTGATTTACACACAGGTAAAATTGTCAAAAAAAGTGGTCCACCCACTTATACCGAAGTGTTTGCCAATACTTTAGTTGATTTGGCGGCTAAAGATCAACACATAATTGCGATTACTGCTGCCATGCCAGAAGGAACGGGTTTAAGTAAATTTGCCTCTCATTATCCACAGCGATTTTTTGATGTGGGTATTGGGGAGCAAAATGCCGTTACTATGGCTGCGGCTATGGCCCTAAAGGGTTTGCGTCCTGTAGTGGCTATTTATTCTAGTTTCTTACAAAGAGCTTATGATCAAATTTTGCATGATGTTTGTTTACAAAAAATACCGGTAGTTTTGGCTATTGATCGGGCTGGTTTGGTTGGCGAAGATGGTCCTACACATCATGGTGTTTTTGATTATTCCTATTTACGACATATTCCCGGGATTACCATTTTAGCCCCGGCTGATGGGTTGGAATTGCGTCAAATGCTTTATTCCGCCTTTTTCTATGAAACACCGGTAGCTTTGCGGTATCCGCGTGGACAGGCACAGGGCGTTATTGGGGAGGAGAAATATCAAAAAATACCGCACGGTAAAGGAAAAGTGATGACCATTGGCAAAGATATCTTGCTTTTGGCAATTGGCTCAATGGTTTATCCGGCTTTAGAGACACATAAACTCCTCAAACAAGCTGGTTATTCCTCTACAGTTATTAATGCTCGTTTTCTTAAACCTCTTGATGTAGACCTAATTTTGCCAGCGGTTGATTCACATAAATATATTGTCACTATGGAGGAAAATGTTATTGCCGGCGGCTTTGGTAGTGCGGTTTTGGAATTATTGGCTCAGCGGGGAAAATCAATACAAAATGTTTTTCTTTTGGGAATACCTGATCAGTTTATTACTCATGGACCACAGCAGGTTTTACGAGAAAAGGTTGGTTTGGAACCAGAAATAATGGCTGCCAGGATTAAACAACATTTTGGCCTAAAATCA
Organism: Clostridia bacterium; assembly: GCA_012841935.1. Lineage (NCBI taxonomy): Bacteria > Bacillati > Bacillota > Clostridia > Clostridia bacterium. The sequence goes on along the minus strand of DUTS01000053.1, from coordinate 76 downwards.
ACCCCAGGTTGGAGTGTTTTGAATGACCAATAAAAAGCAGCGTTTAGATCAATTGCTTGTTGAAAAAAAGTTAGTT
>DUTS01000052.1 GCA_012841935.1 Clostridia bacterium | reverse complement strand
GGAAAATATAAATAAAGGGGAGTGTCACCTGTATAGGTTTCCACCAAGGGGGCAAGTTTTTCCCAAATTTGCCGTTCAGAATAAACAGGAGCTATTTTTAAATAAAGTTTACTTGATGATTTAGTTTCTTCCAAGTTAACTAAATCATCAAGAGGCTTTAAATTATCTACCATTATTTTAGGTTGATCCTCTTGAAAATTCAATCTACCCTCTACTAAAACAGGCAAATCTTCAGCCAAAAATTTATTTAATTTTAAATAATTACTGGGAAAAATCAAAGCCTCCAAACTGCCGGTCAAATCTTCAAGCGTAAAATAGGCCATGGTTTGCCCTTTACGGGTAATTGTTCGTTTAAGTGTAGTAATAATTCCTCCCAAAGTAACCCATTTACGATCCCATTCCAAATTTAACTCCTCTATAATTGTACATTTTTTTTGCTGTAAAAGACCACGATATTCTGACAAAGGATGACCACTTAAATAAAGTCCCATGACCTCTTTCTCCATTTGTAAAATTTCTTTAGAAGTAAACTCCCTTACTTCCGGAAAAGTAATCACCATGGTTTGGGGCCGTTCCAAACCATCTAAATCAAAAAGAGAAAGTTGTTTGGAATTTTGCTGTTCCTGCCAAGCTAAACCTTGAGCATAACAGGCTTCCAAAACAGCCAACAATTGGGCTGTAGAAGGATGTAGTGAACGAAAGGCACCAGCCTTGATTAGATTTTCTAAAGCCCGGCGATTCAAATAAGTTAAATCAACTCGTTCACAAAAATCGGGCAAACTTAAAAAAGGACCTTGTTTTCTTTCTGTAAGAATAGCTTGAATAGCCTGATGACCTACTTGTTTAATAGCAGCCAAGCCAAAACGAATTTTTTTACCATTAACCGTAAAATGTTCCAGACTCTCATTAACATCTGGTACCAAAATTTCAATACCTTTTTGACGACACTCCTCAATATAGAAAGGCACACGATCTTTGGTTTCAATAACACTTGTTAATAAAGCTGCCATAAATTCCACAGGATAATGTGCTTTTAAATAAGCAGTTTGATAAGCTAATAAAGCATATGCCGCTGAATGACTTTTGTTAAATCCATAGCCAGCAAAATATTCCAAAAGATCAAAGATCTGATCAGCTGTTTTTCCGGGTATTTTACGACTTATCGCCCCGGCAATAAATTTTTTCCGTAAACTATTAATCACTTCCGGCTGTTTTTTACCCATAGCCCGTCTTAATAGATCAGCCTCACCCAAAGAAAAACCGGCTAAATCACTGGCAACCCGCATTACCTGTTCTTGATAAATAATTACCCCATACGTATTTTTTAAAATTGGTTCCAATAAGGGATGGAGATAACTTATTTCTACCTCCTGATGTCTTCTTTTGATAAAATCATCAACCATGCCGCTACCCAAAGGACCCGGTCGATATAAAGCTACCAAAGCAATTACATCTTCGAAATTAGCTGGTTTCAAGTCTTTTAATAAAGCCCGCAAACCGGAACTTTCCAATTGAAATACCCCAATAGTGTCTCCACGAGAAAGCAAATCATAAACCAAAGGATCATCCAAAGGTATTTTAGTTAAATCCAAATCAACTTGTTTACTTTCCCGTACCATGGAAACAGCATTATTAATTACCGTTAAAGTTCTCAAACCCAATAAATCCATTTTAAGAAGTCCAATTTCTTCAATTGTTTCCTTAGCAAATTGAGTACAAACCAAACCTTCAGCCGTTCTTTGTAAAGGAACATAATTAACCAAAGGTTCGGCGGCAATTACCAAACCTGCAGCATGGGTACCAGCATGACGCGGAATACCCTCCAAAGATTGGGCGATATCCAAAAGTTTTTTTACCTGAGGCTCAGTCTGCACTATTTCTGCCAATTCTGGTGCTACTTCCAGGGCCCGGGCCAAAGTCATCCCTGGTTCGGGAGGTACCATTTTAGCTATTTTATCCACCAAAGAAAGAGGGATATTCATAGCTCGACCGGCATCCCGAATAGCGGCCCGAGCCGCCAATGTACCAAAAGTAATAATTTGGGCTACCCGCTCCTCCCCATATTTTTGCATCACATAATCAATTACTTCGCCGCGTCGTTCAAAACAAAAATCAATATCGATATCCGGCATACTTACCCGAGCTGGATTCAAAAACCTTTCAAACAGCAGACCATATTTTAAAGGATCCACATCTGTAATCTCTAAACAATAAGAAACTAAGCAGCCAGCTGCAGAACCTCTTCCCGGCCCCACAAAAATACCCTGACGTTTGGCAAAACGAATAAAATCCCAAACAATCAAAAAATAACTGCTGTAGCCCATATTTTTTATAATTTCTAGTTCAAAATCCAATCTAGCCTTGGCCTCTGTGGTAGTCTCCCCATACCTCTTTACCAAACCTGCTTCGGCTAATTTTCTTAAATAAGTGTCTACATTAAAACCTTTAGGCACCTGAAAAGGAGGTAAATGATTTTCCCCAAAGGCAATATCTACTTGACAGCGTTCTGCTATCAAAACAGTATTCTTTAAAGCCTGGGGATAATCACCAAATAAAAGCTGCATTTCAGATGCTGGTTTTAAATAAAACTCATCTGTTTCAAAACGCATGCGAGTTTCATCTGTTAAAGTTTTACCTGTTTGAATACATAACAAAACATCTTGGATATGAGCATCCTCACGCCGTAAATAGTGAACATCATTAGTAGCTACCAAAGGTATACCAGTTTGCTTGCTAATTTGAATTAGCCCTTGATTCACCTCTGGCTGATTTTCCAAACCATGATCCATCAATTCCAAATAAAAATTATTTTTACCAAAAACATCTTGATAGAATAAAGCTTTTTCTAAAGCGGCCTCTTTTTTATTAGCTAATAATAAACTGGGAATTTCTCCGGCCAAACAAGCCGACAAAGCAATCAAACCTTCCCCATATTTTTTTAATAATTCCCAATCAACACGCGGCTTATAATAAAAACCTTCTAACCAAGCTGCTGAAACTAAACGCAACAAATTTTGATAACCCTGATTATTTTCCGCTAATAAAACCAAATGAAAAGGTGAATCATCAACACCTACCACCCGATCAAAACGGCTGCGAGGAGCCAAATATACTTCACAGCCGATAATGGGATGAATTCCCCTTTTTTTAGCTTGTTTATAAAAATCAATTACCCCATACATTACACCATGATCAGTAATGGCTACAGCCTTCATTCCCAAGGACTCGACCTGAGTAAACAAGTCATCTATTTTACTGACGCCATCTAATAAACTATAACAAGTATGATTATGTAAATGAACAAAAGACATCCCTTTTCCCCCTGACACTTAACCATGATTTTAGTATAGCAAAACATTTCCACAGTTACAATCTTCCCCCAAAAAGACATCCCCGCAATCCTTGCAGATCACGGGGACGAAAACCTACAAAACAATTATTCCCTTACAGGCTCCTGAATCACTGTTTCCCGGGATTCATTGTTTTTCATTGCAGCTATTTTTTGCCGATATGGTTCCAAACCACCCTTTTTCACACCCTGCCGAAGCTTATAATTCACAAATGATTTACGAGCTGTAAAGCTAACTTCACCCTCCGCAATTTGAGGGGTTTTAATTCCACGTGCCAACTGAATATCAGCTCTAGCTACCCAAGGTGGTGGAATGGAAAGCATAGACCCAAAAGGAAGTTTACCTAAAGTCCTATAAAAAGAAGCCTCAGCCAATGACTGCTCATGTGCCTTATTTTCCTCTAGTGTTTCCCTTTGAGCATTATGCACCGCTTTTTGCAGCTGTTCACTAAAATGCTGACACTCTTCAGCTGATATAACCAAAGATAATTTAACCTGTTCACTTTTACCAAACCTGCCTTTTAATTCCGACAAATCAGCTAAAATTAAATTTGTTCGCCTTTGTTCTTCGGCCCGTTCAGCCGCAGTTTTTAAAAAAAAGACATGTCTGGCTCTGGTAAAAACACTAGCTGGTTGTTTTTTAATTTCCGCCCGGGCCATTTCCTTGGCTACATCAGCTTGAGAAAAAATCTCAATTTGAGAATAAACTTTATCTTCTACATGATTAGATTTTCTTAAATAATCAAAATAAGGCCATACTTTTTCCACAAATTCCGGGGTTTCACGATTTCCAAATTCCTCAATAATTTCCTCATCAGATAATTCCAATAAACTACTTACCTTTACCGTCATTTCTTTTTCGGAATCCCTTAACTCCTTCAGGTATCTAGGTTGTGCTCGAAAAGCATGTGTCTCTC
>DUTS01000051.1 GCA_012841935.1 Clostridia bacterium | reverse complement strand
AGGTGGTGTAACAGTTAATACTAAGGAATTATCTGAAGGTGAATTAGAGCGTTTGAGTCGCGGCTATATTCGGGCTATTGCTCAGTTTGTTTCTTCTGATAAAGATATTCCCGCACCAGATATGTATACTAATCCACAAATTATGGCTTGGATGGTAGACGAGTTTTCCACTTTAAAACAGCAAAATGATTTTGGTTTTATTACAGGTAAGCCCCTTAGTATTGGAGGTTCGGTAGGGCGAAATGCGGCCACAGCTCGCGGTAGTTTTTTTGTAACTAAAGCTGCCTGTCTTAAAGAGGGTATATCCCTAAAGGATGCACGTATAGCGGTTCATGGTTTTGGTAATGTGGGTGGTAATGCCGCTCGCATTTTTGCGGCCGAAGGTAGTAAGGTGGTAGGTATAGCTGATTCCAAAATAGCAATTTATGATCCACAAGGTTTAGATATTGCTTTAGCTCAAGAAATAAAAGCCCGCACCGGGACATTGGAAACATATCCTCATGGTCAGAAAATATCTCCGGAAAAGCTCTTGGCTTGTGATTGTGATATTCTTTTACCTGCTTCTTTGGAGGAAGTACTTACCCGGGAAAATGCCGCTATGGTAAAAGCAAAATTGATTGCGGAGTTGGCTAATGGTCCTACTACTCCGGAAGCAGATCGTATTTTGGCCGCAAAAGGTGTAACCATTTTGCCGGATATTTTAACTAATGCTGGTGGAGTAACTGTTAGTTATTTTGAATGGGTTCAAAATCGCATGGGTTATTATTGGACTGCCGAAGAAGTGGAAGAAAGATTGGAAAAATTAATGTATAAAGCCTATGAAGATATTTATAAGTTTAAACAGGAAAATAATTGTCCAGATTATCGTTTGGCTGCTTTTGCTATAGCTACTGCTAGATTGGTAGAGGCGATGCAAGTTCGCGGTTGGGTATAAAATGAGCCCCTTAGGGACATCCTAAAGAAAACTAGTTTAGGAGGTTGTTTAAATGGGGCTGATACCATGGGGAAATATGAAAAGGGAAATTGGTGATTTTTGGGATAATATGCCCTTTGTTTTTGGTCGAGGTGGGCCTCGCGTAGATGTTTACCAAACCGAAGAGGAAATTATTGTTAAAGCGGAAATCCCCGGTGTTTCTAAAAAGGATTTAAAAGTTTTCATTGATGAAAACACATTACGTTTATCTGGTCAAACCAAAAAAGATGAACATTACAAAGATGAAAATATGTTCCGCTCAGAAAGGGCTTTCGGCAGTTTCTCGCGTACCATTCCACTTCCCGCAGCAGTAAAATCAGATGAAGCACAAGCTGAATATAAAGAAGGTATTCTTTCGATTAAGGTTCCCAAAGTAGAACCTACCAAATTAAAAGGTAGGCAAGTAGATATTAATTAGTCGGGTGATTGTTCACCCGACTTTTTTGTAATCATAATTAATGGGGAGATGCTAAAACTGTTTTGGCGGTTACCCCGGGTAAATTGCCTAATTTTCCGGAAAGGGCACCGATTTCATCGGTGGTTCCGTCAACAATAATTGAAATAACATTGACTTGTTTTTCTTTGTAGGGAACCCCCATTCTACCAATAATGATTTCGGCATGGCTGCTTAAAATAGCATTGGTTTTAGGTACACTTTGTTTGTTTTCTACTAAGATGGCAATAATACCGATTCTTTTTTTCATTTTTTCACCTCTTAAAAATAAAAGTCTCTTTCACCCTGTTCTAATTTAGACAGGTATTTTTGTGTGGCTAAACGGGTTGCTTTTTTGGGAATACTTTCTAAAGCTTGGTTAATAGTTTGGTCGCCAATCTTTTTTAGTTCGCTGTCAGCATAATCAAGTAAAAATTCTTTGAAGGTGAGAATAGCATTGGGTAGACAGACATTATGGATTTCACCTGATTTAGCTAAAGGCATAAATTGATCTCCGGTACGGCCTTTACGATAACAGGCAGTACAATAACTGGGAATATAGCCTGAAAGGCAAAGGCTTTTTAAAATTTCGGCAGGAGAACGGTGATCCTCAATTTCGAATTGGCCGCTATCTCCTTTTTTGTAACCACCTACTCCGGTACAGGAACCAGCACTTATTTGTGAAATGCCTAGGGCAATTACTTCGTCTCTGAATTGGGGTACTTCCCGAGTAGAAAGAATCATCCCTGTATAAGGAACTGTTAATCTTAAAACAGCGACTATTTTTTTGAAATCTTGGTCATTTACTAAATAAGGGAAGGTCTTTAGATTAATACCGGCGGCGGCTCTCAAGCGTGGTACCGAAATAGTATGTGGTCCGACCCCATGGGTGTTGTCCAAATGTTCGGCATGTTTAATCATAGCTAGGGTATCAAATTTATGATCATAAAGACCATAGAGTACACCAATCCCCACATCGTCAATTCCTGCTTTTAAGGCCCGATCCATGGCAGTTAAATGCCATTTGTAATTGTGTTTTGGGCCTCGGGGGTGTACTTTTTTGTAAGTTTCTTGATGGTATGTTTCCTGAAAAAGAATATAGGTGCCGATTTCGGCTTCTTTTAAACGGCGGTAATTTTCTTCCGTGGTAGCGGCGATATTGACATTAATTCTGCGAATGGCCCCATTATCAAATTTTATGGAATAAATGGTTTGAATGCAATCCAAAATATAGTCTAAAGAACAATTGTGATCATCTTCCCCGGCTTCTAAGGCTAATCTTTTATGTCCTAAGGATTCTAGGATGCGTACCTCTTCAATCAAATCTTCCTTACTTAATTTTTTCCTTTTTAATTCTTTATTTTTTTGTTGATAACCACAATAGGTGCAATTATTTACACAGTAGTTACTAACATAAAGGGGAGCAAAAAGAACAATTCGTTTCCCATAAATATTTTCTTTGATTGTCCTTGCGGTTTGGAACATTTCGGCTAGTAAATCTTGATCCTCTAAATGTAAAAGCACTGCGGATTCTTGATAAGAAAGGCCTTTAGCTTCTTTTGCTTTGGCCAGTAGGGCTTGTACATAAGCCCGATCTTTTACTTTTTTCTGTCCTTTTGTTAAGGCAGACCAAAGAGCCTCTTCGTTAATAATAGTCATCAGATCAACTCCTCATTTAGTAAAATGGCGTCTCCCCTAGTTTGGGAGACAATTCGCCCACAAGCTTTAATATATTTTTCTACTGCCTTTCTTTCTTCTAGCAGAGTTTTTTCTTTCCCTAAAGTTTGGGGGTAAATTTCATATAGTTTTCGATAAGACCAAGGAATTACTTTTCTCATAATTACATTGGCCCCGATTTGAAAAGCATTTACCCGAGCTGCTACTTCCAGGGCAGTAGTAGTAGGCAAATGTGTTCTTTTGAGCATAATTCTGCTGAGGGCAATTGCTTTTAGGGTTAAGGAAATACTTTCTTTGGTAATTTTGTTTTTTCCTAAAGGTGTATCAGGATGAGGAATAAAAGGACCAATACCGGCCATTTCCACGTCTAGTTTTTTAAAGATTAATAAATCTTGGGCAATAGTTTCTACTGTCTGACCAGGTAGGCCTACAATAAAACCACTTCCGGTTTGATAACCTAATTCTTTTAATTGGTATAATGATTGTAATCTTTTTTCTAATGAGGCTTGGGGATGTAATTGGGCATATAATTTGGGATCAGCAGTTTCATGTTTGAGTAAATAGCGGTCGGCACCTGCTTTTTTCCAACAAGCATATTCTTGATATTCTCTTTCACCAAGACTTAGGGTAATGGCAAGATCACCTATTTTTTTAATTCCTTTGATAATATAGGTAATCATTTCTTGTGTATAATAGGGATCTTCTCCAGATTGCAAAACTATGGTTTTGTAACCTACTTGAAAGGCCTTTTGAGCTATGGCTATAATTTCATCAGGTTCCAAACGGTACCTTTTTAAAGCCTTGTTGTCCTTTCGCAAACCACAATAGAGGCAATTGCGAAAACAGTAATTGGAAAATTCGATGATGCCCCTAATCTGAACCTCCTTTCCACAATACTTTGCTCTGATTTTGTCGGCTAAAGCCCAAGGAGGTTCGTTTTTTAATTGTTCAATTAGTGTCTGCATAATTTTCCCCCAAAAAAAATGGCCACTCCTTAAAAAGGAGAAGCCACTATGCTTTCTTCCCCCTTTTACGCAGAACGAACTCCTTGTAATCAGGTTGGTTCTATTATAACCTTAAAAAATAAGTTTGTCTAATTAAGCGTTTTGGGAGGTAAAAGGGAAGTTAAAGGCAAATAATTAGCATGGGGGTGAAATGATGATTCAAGAAAAACGTTTAGTGCAGGAATTTATAGAAATGGTACAAATTGATAGTTTGAGTAGACAAGAAGGTAAGTTTGCAGCATATTTAGAAAATAAGCTGCGTACTATGGGTCTAGAAGTAATTATTGACCAAAAGGCGGGAAAAAAAGCTGGTTCTGATGCCGGCAATATAATTGCTAGATTGCCGGGTGAAAAAAGGGGGGCCCCGGTTATTTTTATTTCGGCACATATGGATACTGTACCTTTAGGTGTATGTATTAAACCATGTATTGAAAATGGAGTTATTTATAGTGATGGGGAGACAATTTTAGGTGGGGATGATAAAGCCGGGATTGCTATTATTTTAGAAACCTTGCGTCATTTGCAAGAAGAAAAAATAGCACATGGTGATTTAGAAATAGTCTTTACCATTGGAGAAGAAATTGGTCTTTTGGGGGCTCGTTATTTAGATTTAAATTTATTAAGGGCCGCTTTTGGTTTTGTGTTAGATAGTGATGGGGCACCAGGTACGATAATTAATCAAGCACCTGTACAGGAAACGCTTAATGTTATTATTCACGGTAAAGCAGCTCATGCCGGTATGGAGCCGGAAAAGGGGATTTGTGCCATTCGCACTGCCGCTGAGGCAATTAGTCAAATGAATTTACAGCGAATTGATGAAGAAACTACGGCAAATATAGGGATAATTAAAGGTGGAGAAGTAACCAACATTATTTGCGATCGGGTAGAGCTTGCCGGAGAAGCCCGCAGTTTATCTGAAAAAAAATTGATTAAACAGGTTAAAGAAATGGTAAGTTGTTTGGAAAGAGCTTGTCAGAAAACAGGTGCAGTGTTAACTATAGAGACTGAGCGGGAATATTCGGCTTTTAAATTGGCTAAAAGTGAATCGGTAGTCAAGGCAGCTATAGGGGCCGCGAAAGCCCTAGGTTTACAACCAAAGCTGGTTGCTTCTGGGGGGGCAAGTGATGCCAATTATTTTAATGCACGCGGTTTACCTACGGTTAACTTAGGGATTGGGATGTGTAATGCTCATACTTGTAAAGAATCTATTAAGATCAAGGATTTAGTTAAAGGAGCCCATTATTTGACTGCCATTATTCAGTTTGTTTCTGGTGAGAAAATTTGAATTAGGTTTTGTTCGGAGAAATTTATTGAGCTGTTTATTGAAACAGCTAGTTATTAATTTCTTGAAAAAGGGATCAGCCTAGTAAGAAGTGGTAAGCTTATTCCGAGTACAATATTTTTTGTACACTTACCTGAGAATATGGTAAAATAGATATGTTTGAAAAATAATTGGGATGGAGAGAACAGAATGTATATTAGCACTAGAAATAATTATCAGTCAGTAAATGCTTCACAAGCTATTAAATTAGGCATGGTACCTAATGGTGGTTTGTTTGTACCGGAAAAAATTCCAGTAATAAAAAATTTAGAATCCTTATTAGGTAAATCTTATGAGGAAGTAGCTTTGGAAGTATTAAGTCTTTATTTAGATGATTATAGTAGGGAAGAAATAAAGGCTTGTATAAATAAGGCTTATGGGGATAAGCAAAACTGGCGAGCTATAGCCCCTTTGTATCGTTTAACTGCAAGGACCTATTTTTTAGAATTATGGCATGGGCCTACGGCAGCCTTTAAGGATTTGGCATTACAATTAATGCCTCATTTACTTTCTGCTGCCTTGGAGAAAACGCAGGTTTCTAAAGAGGTAATTATTTTGGTAGCTACCTCTGGTGATACAGGTAAGGCGGCTTTAGAGGGTTTTAAAAATGTGCCGGGATTGCAAATTGTTTGTTTTTATCCTTATCAGGGGGTTAGTTGTCTACAGGAAAAACAAATGATTACAACCACGGGGAAAAATGTACATGTGGTGGGGGTAAAGGGCAATTTTGATGATTGTCAAAACGCGGTAAAAGCACTTTTTGGGGAACAAGAATTTCGTTCCTTTTTAGCTGAAAAGGGATATCTTTTGTCTTCAGCTAATTCGATTAATTGGGGGCGTTTGGTTCCGCAAATTGTTTATTATGTTTTTGCTTATTTAAATTTAGTTAGTGGGGGAGGGATAGATTTTGGCCAAGCCATAAATATTGTGGTACCTACAGGTAATTTTGGTAATATTTTGGCTGCCTGGTATGCGGCCCAAATGGGTGTGCCAGTAGGAAAGTTAATTTGTGCTTCTAATGAAAATAAGGTACTTACTGATTTTTTTCATAGTGGTGTTTATAATCGCCAGCGTTCCCTTAAGCAAACGATTAGTCCCTCTATGGATATCCTTATTTCCAGTAATTTGGAACGTTTTTTGTTTGAAATGACGGAGCGGAATGGTAATTTATTAAGTGAATGGATGCATGATTTGCAAGTTAAGGGTAGTTTTTCCATTAGTGAACCACTATTAGAAAAAATACGGCAAATATTATGGGGTGGTTATGCTGCGGAAACTGAAACTTTGGCAATGATTAATAATATTTATTTAAAAAGTGGTTATTTATTAGATCCCCATACTGCTGTAGGGATGAAAGTTTATGAACAATATGCTGTGGAAACGAGAGACGACCGGGCAACTATTGTTGTTTCCACGGCGAGCCCTTTTAAGTTTGCGGCTTCGGTTCTACGGGCTTTCCCTGATGTTAAAATTAGCGGTCAAACAGATGAATTTGCTTTACTGCGTAAATTAAGTAAAAAATCGGGTTGGTCAATTCATCCTGTTTTATTGGATTTACATGAAAAACCAATATTACATGCTCGTTTGGCCTCTAAAACGGAAATTAAACAAGAATTGCTTAATATTTTGGGAACTTTTATTCCCTGAAGAAGTCCCTAAAGGAAAAGGGAGGTTTTTTTTTGGCACCTTTAATCGAAATCAAAGGTTTAACTAAAAAATATCGTTTAGGTCAAGAAGTAATTACAGCCTTGGATAATGTGGATTTAACTATTAGGCGGGGTGAGTTTTTTTGCCTTTTAGGTACATCTGGATCAGGAAAATCCACATTACTCCATGTTGTAGCTGGTTTGGAAAGAGCGACTAAAGGAGAAGTACTTTTAAGAGGTGTTCCTTTAACTAAAATGAGGGAAAGAAAAATGGCTACTTTTCGACGTAAACATATGGGCTTTATTTTTCAATCCTATAATTTATTGCCTTCATTAACTGCTTTGGAAAATGTAGCTCTGCCTTTAGTTTTTGCCGGTGTGAGTAAAAAGGAACGCTTAAGACGGGCATATCAAATGTTAAAACAAATGGGTTTAAAGGATCGTTTACGCAATAAACCTACGGAAATGAGTGGGGGCCAGCAGCAAAGAGTTAGTATTGCCAGAGCATTAATTAATAATCCGCAAATTATTTTTGCTGATGAACCGACTGGAAATTTAGATACTAAAACTACTCATGAGATAATGGCTATTTTAAGTGAAAAAGTTAGAGAAGCAGGTGTAACTTTAATTATGGTTACTCATGATTTAAATTTAACCGGTTATGCGGATCGGGTAGCGGAAATGATTGATGGAAGAATTATTAATCTTAGGGAAAACAAAGCCAAGGGGGTAGGACATTGAAAAATTTAAAATGGGTGTGGATTTTTATCTTTTTATTTGGTCTTCTGGGGGTGGTAAACCCTTGTCAGGCGGAATTGATTGATTTAATAGGGTATCAACCCTTGATTACATTGGAAAAGGTAGATTTGGAACCGGCGATAGCCGGTGGTAGTTTTAATCTGACTTTGTTTATGCGTAATATTAGTACTAATCCTGCTTATAATTTGAAATTGAATTTTAAGGTCAAGGATGCTGATGAGGAAACACCTTTATTCCCTTTTGAATTAAAAGAGGGCCAGACCACTTTAGAAGAATTAAATGGAGGGGAAAATAGAACCTTAGTATTTACCTTTGATGTAGATCCCGCTGCCCAAAATAAAGATTATAAGTTAGTGATTAGTTTATCAGCAGAAGATGTAACTTTTGAAAGAAAAGAAAATACCAAGACAGATGTTGTAATTCCTGTTACATATGATTTAACTAAACCGATTTTAATGGTGGAATCTCTTTCATTACAGCCGGAAAGTCCTGCTAAAGATGAAACTTTTACCGTTAATTTTTCTTTAACTAATTTAAGTAAGACTACCGAAGCTCGAAATATTATGCTTTTTATGGAGGGTGATTCTAATTTTACGATTAAGGATATTACTAATCGTAAAAATATCCGTAAATTATTGCCGGGTGCCACGCAGGAAATTACTTATAAATTAATAGCTAAAGAAGATAAAAAAGCTAATACGGTAAAATTAAAAATCGAATATGATTATTTAGGAGAGGAAAAAGCGGAATTAGAGGAAGTCCTAAATTTGCCTTTACCAGAAGAAACTACTAGTGGGGGAGTAACCCCTTGGGTAATTGTCAATAAATATACGTTATCGGCGGAAAGAATTTTAGCTGGTAATACGGTTGCCCTCAATCTTTATATTGAAAATACTAATCCACATATGGTTAAAAATGTAAAGGTCTCTTTGGGAGTAATTAAAATTGAAGATGCGGGTGGAGAGGGTCGGACAGGTGGTACTGTTTTTTCACCGGTAAATAGTAGTAATAGTTTTTATGTAGATTCTATTCCGGGTAAAACAATTATTGAAAAAAAGGTAGATTTATATGTAGATCCAAATGCAGCTGCTAAAACCTATATTGTTCCCGTTGAAATTAAATATGAGGATAAAGATGGGAAAACATTAACTAGTGAAGAATTAGTTAATATTCCTGTTACTCAGGAATGTAAATTAGAAGTGCTAGATCTTGAATTACCCACAGAGGTTTTTATTGGTGAGCCTGTTTTTGTGGGGGCAGAATTTGTTAATGTGGGCAAAGTTGTTTTAGATAATTTTATGGTAACAATGGAAGGTGATTTCCCTAAGGAAAATGCTACTTATTATGTTGGCAATTTAGATATTGGGGCTAGTGAGTTTTATCAAGGTACGATTATTCCGGAAAAAGAAGGCAAATTAGAAGGTACTATGGTTTTCTCTTATATTGATAATAATAATCAATCAGTGCGGTTAGAAAAACCATTTGCTTTGGAAGTTATGGAAAGACCTGTTATGCCGGTAGATAAAGATGGTTTTGAAGAAACTCCTGGTATAGATGAAGGCGGCAAATTTAGTGCTTTTTTACGTGGTAAGGGTTTTACGGTCTTTTTGTTTCTAGTTATTTTAATTGAAGCTGTTTACATTTTTCGGTGTAGGCGTAAAAAAGCGGCTGAGGAGTTTTTTGATGAATAAACTAGATATTGTTAAATTAGCCAGCCAAAATTTATGGCGGCGTAAAATGAGAACCTTTCTTACGGTTTTGGGGGTTCTAATAGGTACGGCTTCAATTGTGGTGATGCTTTCCTTGGGTATTGGCTTAAGTGAAATTCAGCGTCAAGATATGGAGCGATGGGGAAGTTTATCTATAATCGAGGTACATCGCGGCATGATTTTTGATCCTGATGGTGAACCAGTGGGTGAATCTAAAGAATTAGATGATACCGCTGTGGAAGAAATTAATGAAATTCCCGGGGTAAGTGCCGTTTCTCCTCGCTTTAATTTATATGGTGAGGTGCGAATGGGGAAATTGGAAGGTGGTCTTTCTTTGATTGGTTTGGTACCAGAATTAATGCCACAATTGGAATTTAAGGCCGCTTCTGGAAGACTTCTACAAGCCGGTGATTCTAATGTTATGGTGGTTGGTCAACAGGTGATTCAAAATCTTTATGATGAAAATGAACGGCGTGCTATGGAAAAAGGTACTTGGCGATATGATCTTAGAGAAGAGAAGGACCCGCAAGAAATGCTGGATCAGCGTTTGGCTTTTATGGTACATAACAATTATAATTTTGAAAAAAAGAGGAATTATAATTTTTTAGTTGTCGGTATTTTAGATGACGAATATGGTGAACATGCTTGGCAAGCTTATGCACCTATTGAAGATCTTAAAAAAATCCGTCGTTTTGTCATGGAGGGTATGGAGCGGAATCAGGACCATTTTGGTCCCACTGCTTCTAAAATGGAAGTAAGGGATCGGGAAAATAAGCGTAATAAAGATGTTTATGATTCATTATTGGTGCGTACTGAAAGTTTAGAGAAAACAAGTCAGGTAGCACAGATGTTAAGGGATTCAGGTTATAATTGTTGGTCAATGGCTGATGATTTGGAGGGCTTCGAAAAAACTTCACGGACGATCCAAGCCGTATTGGGTGGTATTGGTGCCATTACTTTATTGGTAGCCGCCATCGGTATCACTAATACCATGATTATGTCAATTTATGAAAGAACTAAAGAAATTGGAGTTATGAAGGTTATCGGGGCTACTTTTGGTGATGTTTATTCACTTTTCCTGACTGAAGCTGGCTTAATAGGTTTATTTGGCGGGATTTGGGGTTTAGGCTTGAGTTATGGACTCTCTTATCTCATTAACCAAATTATTAATAGTCATGTCAATCAGGGGATGCCCCTGGAAGAAATTATGCAAATTTCCTTAATTCCGTCTTGGTTGGCTCTATTTGCTTTATTGTTTTCTTTACTGATTGGTGTAATTGCTGGTCTCTATCCAGCTCATCGGGCAGTAAAGTTAAGTCCTTTAAAAGCAATTCGTAATGAATAAAGGCAAGGCTTATAGCCTTGCCTTATTTTGTATAGCGGTCTGCAAAAGAACTGGCAGCTGTAGCATGTGGTTTTATTTTTACATCAAACCCCATGCCGCTAACACGATTAATCATTTCTTTGATTAGTTCCCGTGTCGGTCCGCGGGGACCAATATCAATATGAATTTCTAAACCAAGATGTTTGGTTTGATCAGCTTGTAAAATAGTTTCGTAAATCTCATCAATTAATTCTGGGGTAAATAAATAAGCTATTTCCTGACTGAATGTAGTTTCATAACTAATTTTTTGACGTAAGGAATGAATTGGTCGGGGGATAGTAATTTTTTTTAGAAAACCAATAGCACCTTTGCCTACACGGTGTACTAAGACTGCGGTTATAAAACAGGTGGTAGTTCTAACCATGGAATCAGTACCTATTGCAATTCGGTACGAATTTTGAGGGTCCTCTTTTATAAATTTTAAGATACGGGCAAACATTTCCGGAAAGGTAAATACTTCTTGTTTGGTATTATAAAATAGGGGATTATACCCCATCAAAATCACATCCTTAATTTAATTTCACTTTTTAATACCGACCACATTTCTGGGGTAACCAAACCCAAACGCCATAAAGCAATTCCTTTTAAATTATGGGCTTTAACCAAACCTATTTTAGCTGGTAAACTAGCCGCTGTTTCGCTGGGAAGGGAAATACCCAAAATTAATTTTTGGGGTGGTACAAAAGTCAGAGCTTTTTCAATAGCTTCATTTACTTGTTTTATTGGTTCTGGTTTAGGACCATAATCATAAGCCATGATGATCATGGTATCACAATAATGATTTAAGGCCTCATAGTCATAACCTAAATAGGCACTATTTAAAGGATGTAAGGTTAATGTAAGAGTGTGTTCTGGGAGTTTTTCCGCTAATTGTTTTACAAAACGAGTAAAATTAATTTGTGTTTGTCTTAAGGTTTCACCACTTTCCCGCCAGCCCAAACCTTCAAAATCTAGATTAACTCCGTCATAATGGGCAGCTGCTTGAGCAATATTTTTTACCGCTTTTTCAACTGCATGGGGATTAGCAATTAAATTGCTTAATTGGGAGTTGGCATCAGTTAAATGAACTACCATTTCAGTATGTAAATCATATTTTTTGGCGGCAGTTAGTACATCTAACCAACCACTTGGTTTTTGCCATCCGGTGGTACTTCGAGTTAATAAATTTCCTTCTTTGTCTAGGGAATACCAACCAAGAGCAATTTCTCCTACTAAATCAGTATGTCCTTGATTTGTTTCCGGATATTCACGTGTGAATAAATTAGTCCAACTACTGGCTGTTTTACTTCCAAGGGCATAAAATGCACTAACTAACATTTTTTGAGGTGGTGTTTTAATTTTAACCATTCCTGCTTGATAGGCTACTTCATTTCCGAATGTTTCGCCAAAAAAACGCAGTGGAATTAAAGTTCTTGCCTCAATTATTTGTGGTGGTACATCAAGTTCTATTTCTTGATCATTATGTACGGCAATTTTACTGCCTATTTTTAAAAGTAAAGTGGTTGTAGGTGAAGAAGCCTTAACGGTTTGTGTTTTTTCTTCCCATTCCACATTTAAATGAAGTCTTTCCGCTATTTTTCGAAAGGGCACCAAAACCCGTCCTTCTTGAATTAATGGTGGTACATCAAAACTTAAGGGTAGATCATCTACATAGACCTGCAGTGGTGTTGAGGCTAAAACAGGTAGTGGCATTAAAAGGGCAATAATTAATAGGAATCTAAGTAGTTTATTGGTCATTTTTAAGCTCCTTTCCTAATACCTCTATTTTAACATATCTTTTTCTTTTCTTAAAATAGCAAGGAGTCTCTGCGGAGACTCCTTTAGTGAAATTAAGATTTTTTTCGTACACTATCGCTTTTTATTTTATCTGAGCCTTTGGGAACATAGGTTTTGCAGCAGGTAGCCATACATGTTCCCGCCGATTTGGGGGTTAATTCTTGGGCCATTTCACAGTCGATACTGTCAGGTTGTGAATGTCCAAAAGAATCGGTGGCAATTAAAATTTCTTCTGCTTCACATTTATTGCCTTGACCCCAATAATGGCAGTCGTGTACTAAACAATGAATATGCTGTGGCATTTTTTTCTCCCTTTCTTAAATATTTTCAATTCTATTTTGTGTTAAACCTCTAGTTAATATGTATGGGTTGAAGAAAGTAGTCAATAACAGTAGAATGTTAGGGAGGTAGGAGTAAAGGAGGTTAAAAATTGTTGTTACTAAATGCTGATCGAAATTTCTATAAACAAATGTTAATAATTGCAGTTCCAGTTACTTTACAAAATTTTATTGTTTCTTTTTTAAACATGATTGACACTGTAATGGTAGGCAGATTAGGTGAAACGGAAATTGCAGCTGTGGGAATTGCCAATCAATACTTCTTTTTATTTGCCGTGCTTTTAATAGGTTTAAGTGCTGGTTGTAATGTTTTTATTGCCCAATTTTGGGGAATAAAGGACAAGACAAATATTCAAAGGATCATTGGTATTGGTCTCGGTTCCGCACTTATTATTTCCCTTGTTTTTATATTTTTTGGTTTACTTTACCCCGATAAAATTATGTTATTGTTTAGTGATGATCCTTTGGTAATTCAATTGGGAATTGATTATTTGCGAATTGCTCTTATTAGTTATCCTTTTATAGCGATCACTCTTGTCTATAGTTATTCTTCTAGGTCAATAGGTAGAGCTTTGCAGCCAATGATTATTAGTGCTTTTGCTTTGATAGTTAATGCTTTTTTCAATTACCTCTTAATTTTTGGTAAATTCGGGGCACCAGTTTTGGGGGTAAGAGGAGCGGCAATAGCTACGGTCATTGCTCGGGTAATGGAAATGTGCTGTTTATTAATTTGGGTTTATGGTAGTAAATCGGTTTTGGCTGCTACTTTTAGAGAACTGACCGATTTTTCTTTAAAATTTGTTAAAAGGGCTTATCATACCATTTTACCTGTTATTTTAAATGATCTTTGTTGGGGACTGGCTAGTTTTGTATATATGGTGGTTTATGGGCGGATGGGCACACAGGCTGTGGCTACAGTTCAAATTTGCAATACCATTAATAATCTTTTCTTAGTGGTCGTTTGTGGTTTATCTAGTGCGGCTGCGGTAATGGTAGGAAATAGTATTGGTGCTGGTGATCAAATTAAAGGTAAAAATTATGCCCGTAATTTTGCCCTTCTCTCTATCATGGTTGGTTTTGGTTTGGGAGGTTTATTGGCAATTTCTACACCTCTTATTTTAAGTTTCTTTACTGTTTCCTCTAGCGTAAAAAAAGCAGCTCAAATTATTAGCTACATTATTGCCTTTACTTTTGTTATTAGGGTTTTGAACCATGTATTGATTGTCGGAGTTTTACGCGGTGGTGGTGATGCCAAATACTCACTTTTGATTGAGGCTTTTACCATGTGGATTATTGGGGTACCTCTGACAATTATGGGAGCCTTTTTGTTTCAACTCCCGGTATATATGGTTTATGGTTTAGCTATTGTGGAAGAAATCTGTAAATGTATATTATGTGTTTCTCGCTTAAAGTCTGGTGCATGGGTGAAAAATTTAACCCGCAGTCTAGCCGGGAAAATATCCGACCAAACTTGTCCATATCTCCAATAAAAAAGCGGGCTCTCTTGAGCTCCGCTTTTTATGTTAAAAGCAAATTTGCTGAATATACTGGTGCCGCGGAAGGGACTTGAACCCCCACGTACTTACGTACGGCAGATTTTGAGTCTGCTGCGTCTGCCGATTCCGCCACCGCGGCTTATTTAGTTTGCAAGGCAAGATTTATTGTAACAAAAATATGGGGTACTGTCAATAAATCCACCGGATAAAATTCAGTGGACGTAATTAAGAAATTAAAAGGCTTGGACATGAAAGAGAAGGGCAGCTGCCCTTCTCTTTTGGGGTATATTTATGGCGGTTTATTACTTATTTTTTTTCTGCTTTTTGTTCATTCTTCTTTCGGCGGCAAACTCTTCACTTGTTTCTTCATCCAAACCAGGTACGGTAGCCCTGAAACGTCCTTGGTCTGTTAAGAAATCCTGGGCTACTTCACGCTGATACTGATCTGATTTTTGTTCTGTTTTAGTGGTTGTTTGCCAAAGATTTTGTTTGTCCTGGGATAATTCTTCGGCGATTTCTTCGCCATATTGTCTAGCTTTTTTTTGATTATTTTTTTGACGATAATGTTTACCTTTTTTGTTTTCGGGCATCATTGTAACCTCCCTTTTTTAGATTTAACCGCCTTTTACAAAAGTCGACTAATTAGCCTCCTTTCCAATAGTATTTTCCCCTCTTTCTTTCAGGTTATCCACTTTTTTAAAGAAATATGATAGAATCAGGACAAGGTCAGTTCATTGACAGGGGGCAGGTGTTAGTGAATAGTGAGCAACTTTTAATAGAACGAAGTAAAAAAAAGGATTTAGAGGCTTTTGAGGAGTTAGTAAGCCTTTATGAACATAAAATTTATAATTTTGCTTATCGGATGATGGGAAATGTTGAGGATGCTCAAGATATGACCCAAGAGGCCTTTTTTAGAGCTTTTAAATATTTAGAAGGCTTTCGGGGTGAGGCTTCTTTCTCCACATGGCTTTATCGTATTACCGCTAATTTGTGTAAAGATGAATTACGAAAGCGTTATCGTTTGCCAGTGGATTCTTTGGATGAAAAAATTAGTCTTCATGATGGTGAAGTACATAAACAAATTCCTTCTTCACAACCTGGACCGGAAGCTATATATACAAAAAGGGAATTACGACAGGATTTGGGGGAATTGTTAGGTACTCTTTCCCCGGAATTTCGTTTGGCGGTAGTTTTACGGGATGTTTTAGGTTTTTCCTATCAGGAAATTTCCGAACTGATGGAATGTTCATTAGGTACGGTAAAATCTAGAATTAGTAGGGGGAGAGGTTATTTACGTGAGAAGCTATTAACCCAACAGGAACAAAATGCTTCCTTTTCAGGTCGAAACAAAGTGAAAGGGGGGGAAAAAAATGAAATGTGAAACCGTTTTAGAGAAATTATCATTGTACTTGGATAAAGAGTTGGCACATACGGAAAGAGAGGCAATTGAAGAGCATTTAAATGAATGTGCTGATTGTTATGCGGAATTTATGGCTTTAAAAGATTTAGTTGAGCAATTATCGGTTTTGAAAGAAGTAACCCCTCCGGCTAGTTTGCGGCGTGAGATTTATCAGCAGGTGGCAAGTGAAGTTAAAAAAGCAGGCCACTTTGGGGATAGATTGTTAAATTTAAAAAGAGCACTGTTTTTAGCTCCTGCTGTTTTAACCATTTTGTTGTTAATTGTTTTTTTACCGATTTTTCAGCCAAATGAAGTTGAGGTTTTGGAGAATCTGGAACAAGAATTTATGCCGCAAATGATGGCTAAAATGGCGGTTGATAATTTTGCGGTGGTTGAAAAAAAGAAAAAGCAGGCTGAACTTATTTTAAAAGTGCCTGATCAGCAGGAAGTACTTGAATCCTTAAAAGAAATGCTGGAAACAAAGGGAGGTTATGTGGTAGAAGAAGATAATCGGGGTGTTTTAAGTATGAGAATCCCTGTAAGTGAATACTCCGATTTTTTAACAGAAGTAGGTACCTGGGGGGAAATTGATTATAGTAAAACTACTGTTCTCGATTTAAGCCAAGAATATCAGGAAGTGATGAAACAGCGAGAAATTCTGGATAATAAAGCAGCACGTTTGGCTCAGTCGACGGACGGGATTGAACAATTGGCATTGGAAAAAGAATTAACCACTACCCGTTTAGAATTGGTGACTTTGGATAGCAAGCTGCACAGTCTTGAGCAAGAAGCAGATTTAGTTTCTTTGGATTTGGAACTTAAACCGGTTTTTTCGTTGGTTCAAGTCCAAAAAGTTTTTGGGCAAGCACTTAAAAATTTACTAATTGGTTTGGTTGCTTTACTCCCATTTTTAGCGGTTTTAGGGATTATAGGTTATTTAATTTGGTGTTTTAAATAAAATGGGTGTACAGAAATTTCCTTTGTACACCTTTTTTCTTTATAATAGAAGAAATAAAGTGATAAAGTAGT